>CAKTUP010000038.1 GCA_934621705.1 uncultured Petrimonas sp. | reverse complement strand
GGTTACGGTACTTCAACTTTATTGAGAATTTCGCTGATAATCTCTTCCGATGTCAGGTTGTTGGCTTCGGCTTCGTAGGTGAGGCCGATGCGGTGGCGGAGAACATCGTGGCAAACGGCGCGGATATCTTCGGGAATAACGTAACCGCGGCGTTTGATGAAAGCGAATGTGCGGGCCGCCAATGCCAGGTTGATGGAGGCGCGGGGCGAAGAACCGAAACCGATCATTTCTTTCATCCCTTTCAGGCCGAACTGGTCGGGGAAACGGGTGGCGAACACGATATCGATAATGTAGCGTTCTATTTTTTCGTCGATATATACATCGCGGACTACTTTCCGGGCATCCATAATTTCTTCGGTGGTAACTACCGGTTTATCGATGGATACGGGTTCGAAAATATTTTGACGGATAATTCGTTTTTCTTCCTCCTTGGTGGGATAACCGATAACCACTTTCAGCATAAAACGGTCAACCTGAGCTTCGGGCAGCGGATAGGTTCCTTCCTGCTCGATGGGGTTTTGCGTGGCCATCACCAAAAAAGGAGTAGGCAGTTTGTACGTTTTCTCGCCAATGGTTACCTGACGTTCCTGCATGGCTTCGAGCAACGCGCTCTGAACCTTGGCCGGCGCACGGTTTATCTCATCGGCCAGCACGAAGTTAGCAAAAACGGGGCCGTGTTTCACCAGAAACTCTTCGCTTCGCGGGCTGTAAATCATGGTTCCGATAACGTCGGCCGGCAACAGATCGGGCGTGAACTGCACACGGTTGTATTTTGCATCGATTAGTTGAGCCAGCGACTTTATCGCCAGCGTTTTTGCCAATCCCGGTACACCTTCCAGCAGGATATGCCCGTCGGCCAACAATCCGATCAACAGCGATTCCACCAGATGTTTCTGGCCTACGATCACTTTATCCATTCCGGTGAGAAGGGTTTGCGTGAAAGCGCTCTTCTGCTCAATTCTCTCGTTTAATTCCTTGATATCAATCATTTAATTATGTTATTGGCTTTTGACTATTAGCTATTGGCTGTTGGCTTTGCGGTGAAATATTGAAATGCGTTATGACAACGCAAAATTCTATTTTCCTGCCAATAATCAGCAGCTAACAGCTAATCGCTATTTTGAAAACACAAAAATAGGAAATGTTAAAACGATTTGGAGGATTTGGCAGTTAAAAATGTTTAAGTGAATGGTTTTGATGTTTAGGTTGTGAAAGAAACACGTAGTTCAATGCCTATTGATTTTATTGAACAAACATTTTTTACGAACAAGATTATAATATTGAGAAAATGTTTATAACTTGCGCTGAAATTATTACACATCGCTTTTACAGTAAAAAGTTACGTAAAGCCATCTGAATTTGGGTGGATATGCGTAATTAAGTTGCGGAAATATGCAAGTTGTGCGACATAACGCCATCAAAACAAAGATACTAACGCACACCTAATAGAAGAAATTCAAACAACAATAATGAAAATAAAAAGAATTACATTTACGATTATCATCGCTTTGGCCTCTATCCAATTATATGCACAGCAAAATCGTCAGGTTTTGGATATTTTGCTCACCAATTATAAATACCCATTCGAAGTTAAGTATATGGATTTGAAAAGCCAGAACGAGAATCTGAAAATGGCGTATATGGATGTACAGGCCAAAAAACCAAACGGCAAGACAATTGTTTTGCTTCACGGAAAAAACTTTAACGGGGCTTATTGGAAAACAACCATTGATGCTCTCAACAAAGAAGGCTTCAGGGTGGTTGTTCCTGACCAGATTGGCTTTGGAAAATCTTCAAAACCGACCTCTTATCAATATACTTTTCAACAATTGGCACTGAACACCAAAACCGTTTTAGATACCCTAAACATAGATAAAATATATCTGTTGGGACATTCTATGGGCGGTATGCTTGCCACCCGATTTGCATTGATGTATCCGGAAATCGTTGAGAAACTTATTCTTGAAAATCCCATCGGATTGGAAGATTGGAAAACAGTGGCTCCTTATGTCTCTATCGATCAGAATTACCAAAACGAGTTAAACGTGAGTTATGAAAGCACCAGAAAATACCAATTAGAGTTTTATTACGACAATAAGTGGAAACCCGAATATGACGAATGGGTATATCTGCTGACCGGTTGGGTAAAACATCCCGAATATCCTCAAGTAGCTTTGGTGAACGCCAAAACTACCGACATGATTTTCACGCAGCCGGTGGTTTATGAGTTTCAAGATTTGAATATACCCACTTTGCTGATTATTGGCACCAGAGACCGTACCGCTATTAATAAAGCACTGATTAAGGACCCTGAAATACGAGATAAAATGGGACAATATCAAATCTTGGGAAAGCTAACGAAGAAAAAAATAAAAAATTCACAGTTGGTAGAATTGGACAATGTAGGACACTTACCGCACATTGAAACATTTGACAAATTTATAAAACCACTCATCACTTTTCTGAAATAAACTCCGCCCAAACATATCGGGAAAAGCCTGCTTCATTCTTTCGAAAGCTTCCTGAAAATCTAATTCACTGGCCAGTTCTTTTTTGCATCGTGTAGCGGTAGGTAAATGCAGGGGTTGATGTGTGATTTCCTACGCTCTCACGAGTTTTTGAGGTTGTTGTTCAAGTTTTAAGGCTTGCTTTTTTAACTTCGTAGAATTTTTCTGTGCATAACCCCTAATTTTAATTGGGGGAAAGAAAATAAGTAAAGATGCCAAAACGCTGTAGGCGTTTTCCACAATTACAAAGGTAAACTCTTACAGAGTTTTGTTTGTACCTTTGACCTTCTTCCCCCGGATAAATCCGGGGGTTATTCACAGGTTTGTCCTACGGGCAATTCTTTATCGGACAATAGTGATTTTAATTTGCAAGATTAAATTATTCTTCATAACTTTGTATCCAAACGGATACAGTCAGTGAGATGTATTTTATTGAAAAGACAATAGAATTTGACAAGTGGCTTAAGAAACTTAAAGACCTGAGAGCAAAAGCAAAAATTTTGTTTCGACTTCAAAAATTAGAACAAGACGAACATTTTGGAAATTGTGAACCTGTTGGTAATGGAATTAGAGAATTGAAAATTAACTACGCAAAAGGCTACAGAATTTATTTCAAAGAGGTTGATGAGAAAGTTATTATTCTGCTTATTGGAGGAGATAAATCAACTCAACAAAGAGACATTGAAAAAGCAAAAGATATTTGGAGAAATTTAAAAAAATGAAAACAACAAAATTTGATATTGCAGATTATTTGGACAGCAACGAAATGATCGCCGAGTATCTAAATGTGGTTTTGGAAGAAGGGGATGATACTGAAATTGTTGCAGCTATCGGACATGTTGCAAAAGCAATTGGTATGACTAAAATAGCAGAACAAACCGGAATGAGCAGGCCAAGCTTGTACAAAGCATTGTCTGAAGGAGCCAAACCACAATTTTCAACCATAATGAAAGTCTTGAAAGCAGTTGGAGGTCAATTACAAATAAATCCATTAACCACTTAAACCAAGAAAAGCCGGATTAGTTCCGGCTTTTCTCTCTATACTCCTTAGAAAAATCACCCCTTTTCAGGTGATTCGTTTACAATCTCCGCATCAGTAACGGTTTTAACATCTTCACCTTTCAGGTACGACGGCAAACTCATTCCAGCCATATTAAACAGGTCGTTCAGCGGTGGAACGGTTTTCATCAATCCCGATAAGAAATTGGCGGTTGAGCCTTTTCCATCCACATTGTTTCCCGAATCCCAAACAGTAACTTTATCGAACTTGATGTTCTTAACCGCCTCAACCTGTGTTTTCACCAATTCCGGCAGTTTTTCGATCATCAACAGTTGATACGCTTTGTCGGGATCGCCTCCGGCGGCTTTCACCACATCGGCATAACCCTGCGCCTGCTTGCTCAGGATTTCGAATAAACCGCGCGCTTCGGCGTCCATCTTCGCGAAAATAGCATCGGCCTCCCCTTTTGCCTGAACACGGATGCGTTCGGCTTCGGCTTCGGCGTCGATAATGGCTTTTTGCTTGGAAATCTGTGCAGGAACAACAATGTTGGCGTTTTCGGTAGAGCGTTCGCGTTCGGCGCGGGCATTCTCGGCCAGTTCCTGCGCTTTGTAAGCCTCTTCCATGGCGCGCGCTTCCTGCACTTTTTCGGCAGCAACGGCCAGGCGATGGGCTTCGGCTTCTTTTTCGCGACGTGCCGCATCGGACTTGGCGATGGTAATTTTCGCCGTATTTTCACCTTCCACGGCCGTGGCATTGGCTTCGGCCACTCTCACGCGGGTAACCTTGTCGGCATCGGCTTTTCCGATGGATTCGTCGCGCATGGCCAGGGCGATATTAATTTCGCGGTCCTTGTCGGCTATCGCTTTTCCGGTTTCCCCAATTTTCTCCTGTTCGGCCACGCTTATTTTTGCGTCGTTAATAGCTTTGGCGGCAGCCTCTTTTCCAAGAGCGATGATGTAACCCGATTCATCTTTGATATCGGTAACGTTTACGTTGATGAGTTTCAATCCGATTTTTTTCAACTCGCTATCGACTGTTTTGGAGATGGCATCGAGAAATTTGTCGCGGTCGGAATTGATTTCTTCAATCGACATGGTGGCAATCACCAAACGCAGTTGCCCGAAAAGGATATCGGAAGCCAGTTCGCGAATTTGGTCGGGTTTAAGCCCCAGCAGCCTTTCGGCAGCGGTATTCATTAATTCCGGTTCCGATGAAATGGCGATGGTAAAACGGCTGGGCACATCCACGCGAATGTTTTGCCGACTCAGCGCGTTCGTAAGGTTTGCTTCGATGGAAAGCGGCTTTAAATCGAGATAGGCATAATCCTGTATAACGGGCCAGATAAAAGCTCCGCCGCCGTGAATACATCGGGCAGACGAGCCGCCCGTTTTTCCATAAACCACCAGGATTTTATCGGACGGACAACGTTTGAAACGCGATACAACGGCCAGAATGGTTACAAAAACAACCACAACCAGCACCACAATTAAAAGCATGGGAGATGTTTCGAAAGGCATAATGAATTAGTTATGAGTTATGAGTTATGAGTTTTGAGTTTTGAGTGCAGTAGAGACGCGGCATGCCACGTCTGTACGTTAGATTTTTTCAACAATCAATATATTGTTTTCTATTTTCACTACTTTCACGGCAGTGGTGTTGTGCAGCGATTCGGCGCCATCGGTCATGGCATCCAGTTCGCGGACCGAGCCGCCCACGCTTATCAGCACTCTACCCTTTCCGTTTCGGTTGGCGGGGATGGTCATGTAAACTTCGGCAGTTTTGTTCAACGCATCTTCTGTTTTGAAGGAGCCGTCTTTTGCCAGTTTGAACAGTTGCCGGAGAATCAGGAAAAAGATAACAACAAAGCCAAGTCCGACTAACACCGCCACGGTAATGAGCACCGGTTTGTTGGGTATAAGCGGGAAAAGAGCAATTCCGCCCCAGCCGAAACCGAGCAGAAAATTAACCAGGCTCCGGAGCGAAAACAAATCGCCCAGCGAATCACCAAAGCCCACGTCGCCGTCAACATCGGCAGAAATATCGCCGGCGTCGCTACCACCCACAAACGTCATAATGGTTTGGATGATAAAGAATAAACTAACGGGAATTGCGATATACCAAAAGGTTCGCAACAACGGATCAAGATTTTGCAGTATTTCCATAGTTGTGTTAAGTTTGCTCCAAAATTAGTAAATAAATTTAACTTTCAAATACTTTTGTCGAAGAATAATTGTTTCGAAAATCCGCTCTAACTATTTTTAATCCGCAACCGGTAAGATTGTGAGAACAGATTTCTTATCTTTGCACGCAATTACTGGCGGTCGGCTGTTAGCCTTTGGCTATTAGCTTTGCGTGGAACTGTTAAAACGGGCTGAAAAATATTATGTATTGTATTTTTCGCGCTGTAAAACAAATTCCACGTATCCTGCTAACAGCTAACCACCAAAGGCCAACAGCTAAAAAAACTATTTTGAACTTTCAACTACAACATACAGACGCGAAATCGAACGCTCGCGCCGGATTGATCACTACCGACCACGGACAAATTGAAACGCCCGTGTTTATGCCCGTGGGCACCGTGGGAAGCGTGAAAGCGGTTCAAATGACGGAACTGAAAGAGGATATTAAAGCGCAGATCATTCTCGGAAACACGTATCATTTGTACTTGCGGCCGGGATTGGATGTTTTGGAGCGTGCCGGCGGATTGCATAAGTTCAACAGCTGGGATAAGCCTATTTTGACCGATAGCGGCGGTTTTCAGGTTTTTTCGCTTGCCGATAACAGAAAGTTGAACGAAGAAGGAGCCGAATTTCGTTCGCATATCGATGGCTCGAAGCATTTTTTCACGCCCGAAAAAGTGGTGGATATCCAACGCATCATCGGCGCCGATATTATGATGGCGTTTGACGAGTGCACTCCCGGCGATGCCGATTATGATTATGCCAAAAAATCGCTTGAACTGACCGAAAGGTGGTTGAAACGATGCATCGACCGATTCAACGAAACCGAATGCCCTTACGGCTACAAGCAAACGCTGTTTCCCATTGTGCAGGGCTGCGTGTATCCCGATTTGCGTCGTCGTGCGGCGGAAAACGTGGCTGCGCTGGGTGCAGACGGAAACGCCATCGGCGGACTGGCCGTGGGCGAGCCCACCGAGAAAATGTACGAAATGGTGGAACTGGTAAACGAAATTCTGCCCAAAGATAAACCGCGCTATTTGATGGGAGTTGGCACTCCGGCAAATCTGCTCGAAGCCATTGAGCGTGGCGTGGATATGTTCGACTGCATCATGCCTACGCGCAACGGGCGCAACGGACAGATTTTCACCAAAAACGGCATTCTTAATATGCGAAACGAGCGGTGGAAAAACGATTTTTCGCCCATCGAAGAAGACGGCGCTTCGTACGTGGATACGCTTTACAGCAAAGCCTACCTGCGTCACCTTATCAACGTGAACGAAATTCTGGGATTGCAAATCGCATCGGTTCACAACCTGGCGTTTTACATCTGGCTGATGCAGGAAGCGCGCAAGCATATTATCGAAGGCGATTTTTCGGAATGGAAACGAAGAATGGTGGTACAAACCATGCAGCGATTGTAATAACAAATAAGGCGATTGGACACTAACAACGGAGTATGAAAAATAAACTCAAACTGTTCCGGATAGACAAATACATCATCAAGAAGTTCCTGGGGACGTATATCTTCATGATCTCGCTTATTTTGTCTATTTCGGTGGTGTTCGACATCAACGAGAAGATCGATAAGTTTATGAGCAACAGCGCTCCGCTGAAAGCGATCATTTTTGATTACTATTTTAATTTTGTTCCGTACTACGCCAACCTTTTCAGTCCGCTTTTCATCTTTCTGGCGGTGATATTTTTCACGTCCAAAATGGCTTCCAACTCCGAGATTATCGCCATCCTTTCCAACGGAGTAGGATTCAAACGGTTACTCAAGCCGTATATGATATCGGCTGCCATTATCGCTCTTTTTACTTTTGTGATGGGAAGCTATATCATTCCGCCCGCGAACGAAACGCGTATCAACTTCGAACGCACGTATGTGGATCCGAACAAACGCCAAACCAGCGACCGCGACATTCAGTTTAAAGTGGCGGAAGGAACCATCGCCTTTTTCGGGAATTTCGACCTGGAAACCAACACGGGTTACAACTTTTCCTTAGACCACTTCGATAGTTTGAAGCTGGTTTCGCGGCTCACGGCGCACACCATCAAGTACGACTCACTGTATCACTGGACAATAAGTAATTATCAGATAAGGTCTTTCGACGGGATGGAGGAAAAAATCACCAACGGAAGTTCCATCGACACCATCATACAAATTGTTCCCAACGACTTTATTGTGGTGAGAACCGCTCAGCAAATGATGACCACGCCGCAGCTCATCAATCATATCCAAAGCCAAAAACGACGCGGGCTTGGGAATATACAGCCGTTTCAGATCGAATATCATTCGCGTTATGCGTCCGTATTTTCGGCGTTTATTCTCACCATAATCGGAGCGTCGCTGTCCGCGCGAAAAGTGAAAGGCGGAATGGGAATGAACATCGGCATCGGGTTGGCGCTGAGCATGGCTTACATTTTGTTTATGACCATCAGTTCGTCGTTTGCGGTAAAAGGAAGCATGAGCCCGTTCATTGCTGCCTGGATACCGAATATTGTGTTTATCGGCATTGCTTTTTTCCTGTATAAGAAGGCGCCGAACTGATTTCAGGTGCGGGGTGCGAGTTGGTAGTTTGTAGTTGATAGTTTGTAGTTTATTAAACCGTAAGCCAAAACACTCACAGTTAACTCAGACTTTAAAGTCGTTGCCGCTACCTTAAAGTCCTTAACTGACACAAGCAAGCAAAATAACAATGAAAAAATTACTCTTTTTAATTATTCTATGCGCCGTTGCACTTTTCACCCGCGCACAAACCAACTATCCTGTCATCGTTATCGAAACCAACTACGGTACCATGAAAGCCGTGTTGTATGACGATACGCCGCGCCACAGCGAGCATTTTTTGAAATTAGTGAAACAGGGATACTTCAACGGAACGTTGTTTCATCGGGTTGTTAAGGAGTTTATGATCCAGGGCGGGGCGCAGGATTCGAAAAATGCGCCTGCCGGTGCACAAATCGGCGGAGGAAGGACGGATATGGATCTGATGCCCGAGTTTCGCGATAACCATTTTCATAAAAAAGGCGCGCTGGCCGCTCCGCGAAGGAGTGATAACGAAAATCCGCAGAAGAAATCGGATGCTTCGCAGTTTTACATCGTGCACGGAAAAGTTTATACTGCGGGGCGGCTGGATACGCTGGAAAGGGCGGTAAATGTGCCCATTCGGAACAAGCTCATCGAAAAGCATTATATGCCCCACAAAGCGAAACTCGATGAATTGAAAGCCGCCGGAGAAGCTCGTGCGTTTAATTCGCTGCTCGACTCGCTGCTCACCGTTGTGGATTCGCTCTACGCCTCCGCCCCCGGTAAACTCATTCTCTCACCGGAACTAAAAGAAGCCTATTCCACCATCGGCGGCGCCCGTCATTTAGACGGCGAGTACACCGTTTTTGGCGAAGTTACCGAGGGATTGGATGTTATTGATAAGATTGCCGCATTGGCTGTGGATGGCAACAGCCGCCCGAAGAGTGATGCGAAGATGGTGAGGGTGTATGTGCAACCGTAGAGACGCACTGAATGCGTCTTCTTATTTATGAGACGCGATAAGTGGCGTCTCTACCCATTTTATTCAATATTTTTTCTAACCTGAGTTAGAAAACCTTTCATCCGGTCACTATCTTTATCTTCGATTATAGCCAACAACTCTTTCAATTTCTCCCTAATTTTCACCAACTGGTCCGGCGTGTAGGGATTAAACAAAATCTCCGTGAGGAGAAAATCGTCTTCCGAAAGCAGGCCCTGCGCGATATTCATGTGCTTTTTAAACGTGGTTCCCGGCGCATCCTGGTGCTTCATTACCGAGGCAAAAACCAGTGTGGAAGCAAACGGAATGGAAAGTGAGTAGGCGATTGTTTCGTCGTGTTCCTTAAATGTGTATTCAAAAACATTCAGTTTCAGCCTGTGATACAAATCGCGGAAAAATACCTTTCCCAAATGCGACGATTCCGATATAATAATGGCGCTTTGCGAACTGAGGTCGCTGAGGCTGGCAAACGTAGGCCCAAACATGGGGTGCGTGGAAACATACGGACGGGTGCGTTCGCGGTAAAACTCTTCCAATCCGGTCTTTACCGAGGCGATATCGCTCAAAATACATGTTTGCGGCAGGTAGGGCAACACGTTGTGAAACGCTTCGATGGTGTATTTCAGCGTGGCGCAGTTAATAACCAGTTCGGGCGCGAACGCCTGCACTTCTTCGGGATTTGTCATCCGAAGCGTGTTGTAGATGAACCGCAGCTTTTTGGGGTCGGTATCCAGCACCGCTACTTCGTGGTCGAAACTGAGCACATCGGCAAAAAACGACCCCATTTTGCCGGCTCCGAGGATTAAAATCTTCATATTTTTGTTCCGTAGAGACGCATTGAATGCGTCTGTTGAAAAATAGGTCTGTAAAAGGAGACGCAAGCATTGCGTCTCTACTTCTTAGTTTTCTCCATTACTTCAAACTGCTGGCGAACCGATTCGGAGTGGATAGCTTCGAGAACTTGTTTCACAAAATCCCCCGACATATCCATTCGCTCGCCTTGCGCTGCCCTGTCATTTAGTATATGGTCGTAACGCTGGGTTTGCAAAATGGGCATGTCGTGTTCGAGTTTGTAATGCCCTATTTCGCGCGACACGCGCATGCGTTTTGCAAGCAGATGTAATAATTCGTTGTCTAATTCATCAATTTGGGAACGAAGCACCGATAAATCTTCGGTTGTTTGTACCGTATCCCGAATAACGATAGCTTCCAGAATATCCTTGAGTTTAGCCGGAGTTATTTGTTGGTCTTTATCGCTCCAGGCCTCGTCGGGCGAACAATGAGATTCGATAATTAATCCGTAAAAGTTCAAATCCATTGCTTGCTGGCTAATGGTTTGTATCAAATCGCGACGGCCGCCTATGTGGCTTGGGTCGCATATAATGGGCAATGTGGGGAAACGGCGTTTCAGTTCAATGGGAATATGCCATTGCGGAAGATTGCGGTAAATGGTTTTATCTGTTGTGCTGAATCCACGGTGTATTAGCCCCAGTTTTTTAATGCCCGCGTTATACAGCCTTTCAATAGCGCCTATCCACAGTTCCAAATCGGGATTTACCGGATTTTTTATCAAAATGGGAATATCTACGCCCTTCAGCGTATCGGCAATTTCTTGTACGGCAAAGGGGTTAGCTGCAGTGCGCGCACCAATCCAAAGCATATCTATGCCGTATTTTAATGCTTCATAAACATGCCTTTCTGTGGCCACTTCGGTAGCCATATACATGCCGGTTTCTTTTTCGGCCTGCATCATCCATTTAAGTGCCGGGCTACCAACCCCCTCAAATCCTCCGGGTTTTGTTCTGGGTTTCCACACGCCTGCTCTGTAGATTTTTACTCCGTTGGCGGCCAATTCTTTTGCGGTAGTCATTACCTGTTCTTCGGTTTCGGCACTGCAAGGCCCCGCTATTACCAAAGGCCTTTTTTCGTCTATTCCGGGTAATAAAATTGATTCGAAATTCATATTATTAATGAAGTTTGATGTTGGTAGAGACGCGATTAATCGCGTCTCTACTGCTTCGTAATTTGTAATTATTAATTGGTAATTAGTAATTCTATCCGTTGATGCGCTTCCTGCATTTTCTCCACGGCCGAGCCTAACGAAATACGGATGTATCCTTCGCCATTACTTCCAAAAATGACGCCGGGCGTGACGAAAACGCGGGCGCTGTGAAGAATATCGTCGATAAAATCTTTGCTCGATGACTGCCCTGCCGGCATTTTTCCCCAAACGAATAGTCCTACCTGAGTTTTATCGTACGTGCAACCCAGTAAATCCATAATTTTTTCCGCCCACACGCGACGTTCGGCATAAACGCGGTTCATTTCCGAATGCCATTCGGCAGAGTTTGATAAAGCAGCGATGGTTGCCAGCTGCATGGGTTTGAACTGTCCGCTGTCGATATTGCTTTTCGCTTTCAGCACCCACTTCACGAATTGCGGATTGGATGCCAGCATGCCCATACGCCAGCCCGACATGTTGTGCGATTTGCTCAAAGAGTTCAGTTCGATACAGATATCCTTTGCACCATCAATCGACAATATGCTCATCGGCTTTTCATTCAGGATAAAGCTGTACGGATTATCGTGGCAAATAACGATATTGTGTTTTTTACCGAAGGCAACCAGTTTTTCGAACAGTTCCGTTGTAGCGTTCGTTCCCGTGGGCATATTGGGATAGTTTACCCACATGAGTTTCACACGCGAGAGGTCTTGTTTTTCCAGCGCATCGAAATCGGGAAGCCAGCCGTTTTCTTCCAGCAAATCGTATTTGATAACGTTGGCCCGAAGCAATTCCGATACCGATTTATACGTCGGATATCCCGGATTGGGTACCAGCACCGAATCGCCGAAGTTGAGAAAAGTCATCGAGATGTGTAAAATTCCTTCTTTTGAGCCGATAAGCGGCAGTGTTTCTTCCGGCGCGAGTTCCACATTATATATACGTCGGTACCAATCGGCGTAAGCCTTTCTCAGTTCGGGAATGCCGGTGTAGGGCTGATAAGCGTGCACATCGGGGCGATGAGCGGCTTCGCACAAGGTTTCGATAGTTTCCGTCGACGGCATCCTGTCCGGCGCACCCACTCCCAGGCTGATCACATTTTTGCCTTCGGCATTCATTTTGGCCACTTCGGCAAGTTTCACCGAAAAGTAGTATTCCGAAATGGATTGGATGTGGGCGGCGGGTTGAATACTACCCCCGTCCCCTAAAAGCCCCCTCCGGCTCCCCCCGTGGGGGAGAGTGGCGAGCTGAGAATTTTTATCTTTTGCTACGTTATTCATCTTTTTTATTTCGACAAACATTTAATCATTTGTGGTTCCTAAGCCCACTGTCTGCGACAGGCAGGCTTCAGGGGATTTAGGGGTTATTATTTCCATTTACTGTAATTTGCTTGTGTTCCACATACTCGCCCAGCACTTTCAGTTGACCCACCAGCGGAAGGATGGCTTTCACGGCTTGTTTGTACCGTTCGTAATCGGCAAAGGAAAGGTCGATGTAAAACTGATATTCCCATTCCCGCCCGATAATCGGCAACGACTGAATGCGCGTGAGATTAATGCCATAAAACGACAACACGGACAACACTTGCGATAAACTGCCTTCGGTGTGCGGCAGCACGAAAACAAGCGAAGCTTTGTCTATGTTGCCCGGTTTGCGCACTTCGGGAAGCATTTCCTCGTGTGCCAACACCAGAAATCGGGTAAAATTTCGTTTATTGGTTTCAATGCCGGCGGCAATAATTTCCAGGTTGTAAATTTCGGCAGCCAGTTTGCTACAAATTGCCGCTACGCCGGGCGTTTTATTTTCCGAAATTTCTTTTGCCGCAAGCGCGGTATCTTCGTGCTCCACGATTTTTACGTTCGGCAAGTTTTCTATAAAATCGGCACATTGCATGAGCGCCATCGGATGCGAAACAATTTCCTTGATATCATGCAAACTTTGTCCGGGCAACGCCGATAACGTGTGCGAAATGCGCAACTTATGCTCTCCGGCAATTTTCATATCGTTGATCTTTAGCAAATCGTGATTGAGCAGCAATCCGCCGGCAATCGTGTTTTCGATGGCCATAATCCCGATTAAATCCTCATCTTTCTGAGCTTTCGAGAAAATATCTTTAAACGTGAGACAGGGCACAATTTCGAGTTCCTCCCCGAAATAATTTCGTGCCGCTATGTCGTGATACGCGCCCAATCCGCCTTGAATGGCTACTTTAAACCCCCTCCGACTCCCCCCGTGGGGGAGAGTTGCGGGCTGCGAATTACTCTCGTCCCCTAAATGGGAGTTAGAGAGTTGCAAATTATTATCTTCAGATACCATATTCATCTTTTTTCTAAATTTTAATGCATCAAACGGAGAATCCGTCAGATGCGGCGTTGAAAAAGTTCATCGCCCCAATCGTAAATCTAAAATCGTAACTCGTAAATCCCAAGTCCCTTTAGGGGATTTAGGGGTAAAAATAAAAAATCCCATCGTGCTATCGACAGGATTTTCTATTCAAAAAACTTATTTTTATTTCTTCATTTTGCACATAAAATCCTGTTCTACTTACTAAAGTAAAAGTAAAAATAGAAAGAATATGCAAAATTGTTCTGTTTCATTTTATTCGTCATTTGCGAATTTCGGTGGCAAAATTACAACAAAATTTAAATATTACAACAAAATGCAGAAAAAATTTGCTCTTTTTCCTAAAAAAAGATTTAATAGCTTATAATTTGCCCAGTTAGCTAAAATTTCATTTATTTATGTATATTTGCAAATTAAAAATTTCCTAAACATATAAAAACTCACTTTATGCTAAAAAATCATCCTAAAGGACTCATTGGGGCGGCTCTTTCGAATATGGGCGAGCGCTTCGGTTTCTACATCATGATGGCGATATTATCGTTATTCCTTTTATCTAAATTCGGATTAGACAAAACGCAAGCCACTGTTATCTACTCCATTTTCTATGCGTTAATTTATCTGCTTGCACTTGCCGGTGGATTTATTGCCGACAAAACAAAGAAATACAAAGGCACGATTCTGTGGGGATTAATTCTGATGACGGTGGGCTATTTTCTGATCGCGATCCCGACTCCCACGCCGGTTCCCAACTTTGCCCTGTTTTTGGCAATGACCTGTATCGGATTGTTTGTTATTGCTTTTGGTAACGGGTTGTTTAAAGGCAACTTGCAGGCTGTGGTAGGACAGATGTACGACGATCCGAGATATTCCGCCAACCGCGATACCGGATTTCAGATTTTCTACATGTTTATCAATATCGGCGCTTTATTTGCTCCGCTCATTGCCGTGGGAATCCGCAACTGGTGGGTTCAACACAATGGTTTTGAATACAATCCCGACCTTCCGGCATTGAGTCATCAATTTCTAAAAGGAACCATTACTCCGGAAGCAACACAACGTTTTACCGAACTTTCGGCGGCTGTGAGCAAAACCGCTCCAACCGATTTAACCGCTTTCGCCAACGAATACCTGAACGTTTTTAATACAGGATTCCACTATGCTTTTGGCGTAGCCATTTTTGCAATGTTGATTTCTTTGGTAATTTTCATTATTAATAAAAGAAAATTCCCCGATCCGGCGCTGAAAATAGCGAAAGCAAAAGAAAACCTGGAAGCGCAGCATACTGTTGTTCAAATGGATGCTAGAGAAGTTCGTCAGCGCCTTTACGCTTTGTTCTCTGTGTTTGCTGTGGTAATTTTCTTCTGGTTCTCGTTCCACCAAAACGGAGTTACCCTCACATTTTTTGCGAACGACTACACAGATTTGAGCATGATCAATATCGATCTTGGTTTTACCAGCATCAAAGGAGCCGAAGTGTTCCAGTTCTTTAACCCGTTCTTTGTGGTGTTCTTAACTCCCGTTATCATCGGACTTTTCGGATGGTTGAGAGCAAGGGGTAAAGAGCCTTCCACGCCCAAAAAGATAGCCATTGGGATGGGAATTGCCGCCGCTGCTTTCCTGCTGATGTCAATCGGTTCGCAAAGTTTACCCGATACGGAAACGGCAAAAGCCATGGGCGGGCTTACCGACGCACAACGCGTAACCCCCTGGTTGTTGATCGGAACCTATTTTATTTTAACCGTTGCGGAATTATTTATCAGTCCGTTAGGATTGTCATTCGTGTCTAAAGTGGCTCCGCCTCAATATCAGGGAATTATGCAGGGAGCGTGGCTCGGTGCAACAGCTCTCGGTAATCAGTTGCTGATATTCGGCACTATTTTTTACGAAAGTATGCCGCTTTGGGCAACCTGGCTGGTATTTGTTGCCGCGTGTCTCATCTCCATGTTTACCATGCTGTTTATGCTGAAATGGCTGGAGAGAGTGGCAAAATAAAATACACATACGTTTAACTTTGTCAAAGTTTGGAACTTTGACAAAGTTGCACGAAAAACCGGTGGGCACTGCACTGCTCATCGGTTTTTTTGTTTGCCTATCCTGCGC
>CAKTUP010000037.1 GCA_934621705.1 uncultured Petrimonas sp. | reverse complement strand
GCAATATGCGGTGTAGGAAAAGAGCCAGAACCGATTTTTTTCGTAAAAAGTTTGGTATTCTTCCGATGCTAGAACTGCATTTTTTTCCTGTTCAAAAAGCTGTTCCGTATATCTTTTTTTCAAGCCCAACACCTTTTCATAATCAAGATCGGCCAGTTTATTTAGCTCTTTGGCTTCTTTCAGAAAAGATTTCATCGCGGTTTTATTCTTCAGCGGAAATTCCGTAAGTCCCAGATACATCGGATGCAAGGCGTACGACGAAATGGCGCTGTATGGATATGAGTCTTTCCACGTTTGCGTGGTTGTAGTGTCGTTAATGGGCAGCATCTGAATGAGTTGCTGACGGGTTAATGCCGCCCAATCGATCATTTTCTTCAGATCGAGAAAATCGCCGATTCCAAAACTATCGTTGCTGCGAAGCGAAAAAACCGGAATGGCCGTTCCCGTTCCTTTAAACGAAAAAGAATTGTAATGAAACTGCAAGCCCATTTCAACCAACACATTGTTCTTTTCTTTCGCTTTCTGCGTCAACAAAATCCTGTTGCCGCCGTCTTCCCAATGTACAGTTTCTTGACTTTTTTCATCAACAACAACGAATTTGTAATGAAGTTGATCGGGAAGATTTTTAGCGTTTAAAAGTATTTGCCATTCTCCGTTTCCGGCATAAACAAGCGATTTAGCCTTGTTTAAATCCCAGTTTCCCAGCTGAGCAGTTTCGCCCGTAAGCATTAGTTTTTGTCCTTTTTGCACAAAAGGGCAAATTACATTCAGCAAAATACTGTTTGGGAAATACGTGAGAGACGAATCTGTTTTTTCGTGGGTAAAAATGCTTTCGGTAAAGGCGGATGAATACAGGTAACTGTGATAGGGTTTGTTTTTCCACAAATCCTGAACAGAAAAGTTTCTCGCCCTTGAAATTTGTAGTTTCCGATGCTCGCCCCACTCTTTTCGGATGGTTTTGCCGTACTCTTTCAGTAAGTAATAATACTCAATGTGTCCGGTTGTTTTTGTCTCAATTTCGGCAGACCAGGTTTCTCCTTCGCAGGTTAATTTGAGTGCGTTTGTTTCATCAAGATCGCCTAACTCGGGCGTAGAACCGCAAATATAGACTTCCTGCCCAAAATTTGTATGATAGCTTATTTGGAATTTTATAAGGCTCATGCTAATCAGTTTTCATTAATAACGGTGCAGTATCCGGCTTCGATAAGGATGAAGTTTCATTTATTTTACCGATTAAAAACAAAACTACAACTATTTCAAATGAATAGATAATCCGGATGAAGTCTTTTTAAACCTAATCAAGTGCAAACGATTGCAGGAAAAAGTCTTTTAGTAAACTATAAAAACAAAAGAATCATCAGTTGCGCAGTTATCACCCGAAGGAACATAGTCAACGGATAAACCGTGGCGTAACTTACGGCCGGAAAATCGTTTCCTGCAGTGGCATTCGCATACGAAAGCGCGGGCGGATCGGTCATACTTCCCGAAATCAAACCCATTAGCGTAAAATAGTTAATTTTATAAACTTTTCTGCCGATAATGCCGACGATAAGAAGCGGAACAACGGTGATAACGGCACCGTATGCAATCCACTTGTATCCGCCGTTTACGATGGTTTCCACAAAACCTTCTCCGGCGCTTAATCCCACGCAAGCGAGGAACAGGGCGATGCCTATTTCGCGAAGCATAAGGTTTGCGCTCATTGTGGTATAGGTTACCAGTCCGTATTTCGGGCCGAATTTGCTGATGAGAATAGCAACGATAAGCGGGCCGCCGGCCAATCCGAGTTTCACAGGTTGCGGAATTCCGGGAAACATAAACGGTATGCTTCCAATTAAAACACCCAAGGCAATTCCGATGAAAATGGAGATAAGATTGGGTTCACGCAGGCGTTTCAGCGAGTTTCCGAGAAATTTTTCAACGTTGGCTATCGATGCTTCGGAACCAACAACGGTAACTCTATCACCTAACTGTAACTGTAATCGCGGATCGGCAACCAAATCAACACCGGCGCGATTGATGCGGGTGATGTTTATGCCGTAGAGGTTTCTCAGTTTCAGTTGTCCGATCGATTTTCCGTTAATTTCGGATTTGGTTACGTTTATCCTTCTCGAAATCAACTGACTGTCGAGTTTATTCCACTCGCTTCTGTCCATATCAATTTTATTGCCGATAAGGGCTTCTATGAGTTCGATATTTTGCAGGTTGGTAACTACCAGAATTTTATCGTTTTCTTTCAGAATAGTATGAGGCTGAGGCACTACCAGCGTTTCGGTATCGCTGTGCAGCACTCTTGAGATGACAAACTCTTTATCGATGAGGCTTTTTATTTCGTGAATGGCTTTGCCGAAAATTGCCGGATTGTGCACTTCAAGCGAGAACATTTGCGCTTCGGTCATTTTGGATGCGCTTGTGCTGCTTATCGCTTCGTTTTCTTTGGCAAAATTGATTCTAAACAGCGATTTAAAAAGTATCAAACTAAGAATAATTCCCACAACACCAAGTGGATACGCAACAGCATAACCCATTGCTATGGATGGATCTTGCGAACCCGTTACATCGAAATAGGTTTGTTGCGCGGCTCCAAGTCCCGGCGTGTTGGTTACGGCTCCCGATAATATTCCCACCATAGTGGAAATGGGCAATCCGGTGATGAGATGAATTACGTATGTGGTGACAACTCCCAGCAAAACCACCGACGAGGCCAATAAATTCAGCGTAATTCCACCTTGTTTAAACGATGAGAAAAAACTGGGACCAACTTGCATCCCGATGGAATAAATGAAAAGAATGAGTCCGAATTCTTTGATGAAATGAAGAATGTGTTCATCGATTCCCAAACCGAAATGGCCAAAAAATATACCCACGAACAGAATCCAGGTTATTCCGAGCGAAACACCGAAAATTTTAATTTTTCCCAGTAAAATACCGATGGAAATTACCAATGCAAGCACAAAAATGGCGTGTGCAACTCCCGATCCGAAGATCAACTCATTTATCCATTCCATAAAAAAGAGAATATAACCTAAACAAAAATGCGATTGTATAAAATCGGGTGCAAAGGTACAATTTATTTAGAGGTAAAGCAAGAAAGAAAACTTTATACTTTCTAAAAGTTCACCTTCCGCAAACAACTGCCACCCAATTGTCCATTTCGGAGAAATTGGAGTATTTTAAGCCGTTCTGTTCACATTTTTCACGAATGGCGAAAATATCTTCCTTGTAAAACCCGCTCATAATAATTTTTCCGCCCGGGTTTAAAACTTTCACGTAAAAAGGAATATCTTGCAACAAAATATTCCGGTTTATATTGGCGAAAATCACATCATAAGTTTCTTCACCCAGTAATTCGGCTCCGCCGAGTTTGACTTTTACGTTGAAAATATTATTCAGTTTAATATTTTCGAGCGCGTTATGGTATGCCCATTCGTCAATATCGATAGCCGTAAGGTTGTGTGCTCCACGCATTGATGCCAGAATGGCAAGCACAGCCGTTCCGCAACCCATATCCAACACCGATTTGTCTTGTAAATCCATCGACAGGATTTCTTTTAAAATCAACCCCGTTGTTTGATGGTGCCCCGTTCCGAATGCCATTTTCGGATCGATCAAAATACGATAGTCATACTCTCCTTCGGGTTGATGAAACGAACTGTGAATAATGCATTTATCTTCGAATACGATGGGCTGAAAATAGTGCTTTTCCCATTCTTCGTTCCAGTTCTTATCCTCAATCTCTTTAAACGAATAGCTGATTTTAGCATCTAACCAAAAGTTTCGGATCAAATTATCTATTTTTTCAACGGAAAATTTCGGTTTGGGAACATAAGCTAACAAACCAGAGTCGGATTGCACAAAACTTTCGTACTCGATATCAGATAGTTGATCGGCTAAAATATCGGTAACGGTTTCAGTATTAGGATCGCAATTAAAAGCGACTTCAACGTATTTCATTGTTTGCGTGTGTTTAATAAAATGCAAAAATACAACATTATCGGATACAATTAATTCTAAAATTATATTTAAAAACTCGCGAAATTTGTTTATGATTGTTAGAAAGAAACACTTTTTTAATTTTAAAATTTAAGGATGTCATTTTTTGTCTTACATTTATCCCGCAAAAAATTATTTATGAAGAAAATTTTCACCATAATATTTTTAATTTTCATTATAATTTTCAACGTCGCCGGACAGAGTAACAACGTTCAAACCCTTATTCAAGAAGGAGTTGTACTTCACGATTCGGCAGAATACAAAAAAGCCATCGAAAAATTTGAACAGGCGTTGAAAATAAATCCGAAATCCACATTGGCATTATACGAGCTTTCTTTGTCGTACCTCGAACTGAAAGATTACAAAAATGCATCGAAATACAGCACCCAGGTTATTAATTCAAACGACAAGAACCTTTCGGTCGGCGCCTACGCCGTGAAAAGTGAAGCAATGGCCGAAATGGATCAGATAGACAACGCTATTGCGCTGTTGAAGGAAGGACTGGCGAAGAACGGCGATTCGTACCTGTTGCGTTTCAACATGGCATTGAATTACTACAAAAAAGGCAACATAGAGAAAACACTTGAACACGTAAACCGCGCCATAGAATTAGACAAGACATACAGCGGAGCTTTTCTTTTAAACGCTTATGCTCAGCGCGATAAAGGACTTTGGGTAAGAAGTATTTATTCTTTTCAAATGTTTCTGTTGTTGGAACCCGATAGCAAAAGATCGAAAAATACGTTCGAGGAAATGTTGCAGACCATGCTCGTGAAACCCGTTTCGGAAAAACCGGTGGAACGTTCATTTATTCAGCAGCAAATGATGCGAAACGCGCCTGAAATTACAACACAATACGAAATACCTCCCCTATCTACCGAAGAAGGATTGAACAGAAACTTTGTGTATAGCGCCATAAAATCTGCTATGGACTCTCTAAAAGCAGAAAACAAAGACACGGATATTTACCTCGCTTTCACGGAAGTGAACAAAGCCATTCTCACTGTGCTTGAGAAAGAAACGGGCGCCGTAAAAAGCGGCAGTTTCTGGACTTTTCATTATCCCTTTTTCAAGAGTATCCTCAACTCCAACCATTACGAAACCTTTTGCCGATACATCAGCGTTTCCTATTTTCCGGAATCGCTCGAATGGTGGGAAAACAATAAAACGGAAGCCGAAAATTTCATCAATTGGTTTGAAAAAGGAGAGGATAACGGGAATAATTGAAAAAAAACGTTATCTTTGCGGCTCAGCTTCAACCCTTTTATGGAAAGATATAGCGAAGAACAATTATTAGAAGAGTTGCGCGACCCTCAAACCCAACGAAAGGGCTTCGCAAAACTTGTTTCGGAATACAGCGAAAGGTTATATTGGCAAATCAGAAAGATGGTATTGTCGCACGATGATGCCAACGATATTCTGCAAGATGTTTTCATCAAAGCCTGGACTAATATCGACAACTTTCGCGGAGAATCAAAATTAACCACGTGGTTATACCGTATCGCCATTAATGAAAGTATTACTTTCCTCAACAAAAAAAGGAATCAGAATAATATTTCGGTCGACGACGAAGACTCTTTCCTTTTAAATACACTGGAAGGAGACGAATATTTTGACGGCGACGAGGCACAAAAATTGCTTCAGCAAGCCATCTTAACTTTGCCCGAAAAACAACGGCTGGTTTTCCAGATGAAATATTTCGACGAAATGAAATACGAAGAAATGTCGGACATCCTCGGCACATCGGTTGGTGCGCTAAAAGCATCGTATCACCACGCCGTTAAAAAGATTGAAAAATTTTTAACAGATTCCAATTAAACCTTTAACCCGTGTGTAAGTCTATCCTACGTACAGCGCAAAAACAAATGGTATGGAAACAAAAATAAATAAATTAAGCGAGATAGATAAAAGAAATCCATTTACCGTGCCCGAAGATTATTTCGCCAGGTTTAACGAAGAGATAATGAATCGTTTACCCGAAAAAGAAATAGTAAAACCAAAAACCGTTTCAATGTGGGACAGAGCCAAACCTTGGGTTTATATGGCCGCGATGTTTATGGGTATCTTTTTTACCATTCAATTGCTTACAAGAAATGCAGTAAATCAACAACAAGATTCTGTGAATCAAATTGCAACAATACAATCCACACAGTTTACCGATGATTATTGGTCAAAAGTGCAGATAAGTGAAGAAGAGTTTTATCAGTATCTGGAAGAACAATTGGTAAAAGACGGTTATTACGATTATATGTATAACCAGATTAATATGAACTAAAGATATAAATTAATAAATATTATCATTTAAGTTATGAAAAAGAATATAGTACTTTTATGTTTCACTCTTATAATCAGCGTTTTTGCCTCAACAGCAACTGCTCAAGTTCGCAAAATGAATATGGCTGATTACGAAAAAAGGAAGATGGAATATATTAAAAAGGAAGCTGGATTAACTGATGCAGAAGCCAATAGATACTTTCCTCTATATAACGACCTGTCGAAAAGAAAACTTGAACTTCACTTACAACACAGAAATAAAGTGGAGAAAATGAAACAGAGCAATAAGAATATGTCCAACGAAGAATATCGACAACTTCTTGAAAACGACGTAGACGTAAAACTAAAAGAAGCTGAATTGGACAAACAATATTCCGATAAACTGGAAAAAATCCTCTCTCCCGAAAAACTCTATCGCGCACAACAAGCTGAACGAAAGTTTATGCAACAGGAGGTGATGAAATTTAGAGGGAATTAGGGGAAACTATGAGAATTAAATAACATTACAAAAAACTCCCATAGCTAAATTACTATGGGAGTTTTTATTTATTGGGAGAAGCGATTTCTAAATTGATTAAACCTTAGATTTGTTAATCGCAGAATATCACTCTCCTTTATTAGAGAGAACTAAAACTTTCAACAACTTTACAACAAAAAAACGAAGCCACAGCCTTCATCTCCCATAAATTTTATGTAACCATCAATCACTTCTTTTTCACCAAAGCATATATCCAAAGAATAATTAATGCCCCGCCAATAGCAAGCAATAATGTGCGCAAACTGAATTCGTCAACTGTTCCCCAGCCCAGCAATGAACCGATCCAACCGCCGAGGATACCGCCGCCGATACCGATAAGTATGGTCACGATCCAGCCGCCCGGGTCGGCTCCGGGGCGAATGGCCTTAGCAATTAAACCTGCCAGCAAGCCTAAAACAATCCAAGATAAAATTCCCATAATTTAAAATTTTAGTTAGTTAATTGAAAAATACTATTCTATAACATACAATTTTAACACTTTGTTCGGTGTATCTGGAGAATTTTCTTACGGTTCTGATGCAACAAATGACATAAAAAAGAGACTGCCTCTATTTTTGAGACAGTCCCGTTATTTTCCCAAGCATCTGCCGGTTCTGAACCAGCCGGATGCTTAACTACTTTTTATATTTCGAGAAGTCGGCGTTGATCATATCACCGGTTTCCATAAACGCTTTGTGGAACTCGAAACACGCGTATAAGTCCTGCGGCGTATGGCCTTTTTTGGTCAGGCTCAGGTAATCGTGCAGCAACGGACGGTAGTCGGGATGCGCGCATTTCTCGATAATTTCTTCAGCGCGGGCATACGTTCCTTTTCCGCGTAAATCGGCAACGCCGTATTCCGACACGATCACTTTCACCGAGTGCTCGCTGTGGTCTTCGTGCGCCACTTTCGGAACAATGGCGCTGATCTTTCCGCCTTTGGCGGTTGAAGGCGTCACGAAAATAGAAATGTAAGCGCTTCGCGTGAAATCGCCCGAACCGCCAATACCGTTCATCATCATATTTCCCATTACGTGAGTGGAATTTATGTTGCCAAAAATATCGGCTTCAATGGCGGTATTGATACCGATGACGCCCAAACGACGAACCAATCCCGGGTTGTTGGATATTTCCGACGGACGAAGCACCAGTTTATTTTTAAAGAAATCCAAATCGCGGTAAAAACGTTCCATGGCTTCGTTGCTCAATGTAAGCGAACAGCCGCTGGCAAAGGAGATATAACCTTTTTGCATCATATCCAGTACGGCATCCTGAATAACTTCGGTGTAAACTTCGAAACGGGGAATGTCTTTGTTTTGCGCCATCGAAGCCAAAACGGCGTTGGCAATGTTGCCCACGCCCGATTGAATGGGAAGGAAAGTGGGCGGTATATTTCCTTTTTTCAATTCCGAAACGAAAAAGCCCGATACGTTTTCTCCAATTTTTGCCGTAATATCGTCAACCGGCGCAAAACCGCTGCCTTCGTTCTCCTGACTGGTTCTCACCACGTATATTTTGGCGGGGTCAACCTTCACGTATTCGAGGCCAACACGCCCCTGTACTTCAAAAATATTTATCTGGCGGCGTTTTGGAGGATCCTGCAATTCGTACAAATCGTGCACGCCGCGCATTTTGGCAGGCACTTTATCGTTCAATTCCACGATTACGATTTTCGCCAATCGGCAAATGGTGGGCATAATTCCAACACCGCTGGTGGGAACTATCTCGCCCGAATCGGTAACTTCGCACGCTTCCACAATGGCCACATCCACGCCACCCAAAAATCCATAGCGGATTTCCTGCGCCACTTGCGACAAGTGCATATCGAAATACTGCACCGGTTCGTGCTGTACAGCGTTAATGGCGTTACGCATATCTTTGTTCGTCTGATACGGCGTGCGGAATTTTACCGCGTTAGCGCGCGCCAGGCTGCCGTCGATGGAATCGCCCGTGGATGCGCCGGTAAACATACCAATTTTAAAAGGATTGCCTTTGGCGTGCTCTTCTTCGGCACGTTTTGCAATTTCAACCGGAACCACTTTCGGGCATCCGGCGTGTGTGAAGCCGCTGAAACCCACGTTGTCGTTGTGGTTGACAAGAGCAGCAGCTTCTTTCGCTGTTACATAAGTGAGACTCATAAATTCTTGTAATATTTTATTATATTGGTTTTTTCAAGGTGCGAGGTGCGAGACCTCTCCCCCGACCCCTCTCCACAAGAGAGGGGAGCGTGGGGCGTTTCACAGGGCAGCGGTTAATGCTTCTTAGCCCGCAACCCATCATCCAGCATCCATCATCCATCATTTCAGTACTTTCTGTTTAAAATTTCACTGTAAATAACTGCCTTGCGGATTTCTGCCTGTCCGTCTTTGCTTCTCAATTGTTCCAGAATGGGATGAAATGTTTCGGTAACTTTCATCTCCTTTTGTTTATCGAATAGTTCGGATGCGAACAACGAACCTTTCAGCGAAGACTCTCCTTCGAAATTGGTTACCAAATCGAGCGAGGATTGAAATTCTCGGTGAGTGGCGCTGTGGACAGAAGCAAGGCTTGGCGTTGCAGCCTGTGATTTTCTCTTTGCGGTTTTCGGAACGGGTGGCGGAGCGGATTGTTTTTCGGGATGTTGAAAAACCTCGCGAAATACATCGCGGATTTTTCGATCGTATTCCGGATTGATGGGCGGTGTGCTGGTGTCTACCTTCTTTTTCTTCTTTTTGGAATCATTAAAAATTCCAAAAACAAAGAAGGCAAGCATGAGTAATAAATAAATAATGTCGCCGAATTCCATAAATTGATTAATTTTGCAGTCCGACAAAAGTAATCATTTTTTGCGAATTAAGGAAAGGTTATTAAAAAAACGAGGGGAACTTCACAGCCCCCCTCGATTGTTTAACCAAAACCTTAACTATGAAAAAATTTTTATTTTTTCGTTCGTGGCAAAAGTAAAACAAGAATTTAGATTCTACAAATATTTTAGTTTAAAATATACTAAGATGTTGAATAATTCTTGACATTAGTAAAAATATGCGCAAATAAGACAAAAAGATGAACTCAGAAATAACAAATATCCAAAAAGACAAGAAATTATTTATCGAAACGTACGGCTGTCAGATGAACGTGGCCGACTCTGAAGTGGTGGCGGCGATAATGGAAATGGACGGTTATTCCATTACCGAAGACGACAAAGCTGCCGATGCTATTTTCGTAAACACCTGTTCCATAAGAGAGAACGCCGAACAGCGTGTCATTCAACGGCTTGATTATTTTAATTCGTTGAAAAAGAAAAAGAAAGGCGATCTCATTATCGGCGTTCTCGGGTGTATGGCCGAGCGTGTGAAAGAGGAATTGATTGATAATCATCATGCCGACCTGGTAATCGGTCCCGACGCTTATCTCGACTTGCCCAACCTGATGGGCGCAGCCGAAAAAGGAGAAAAAGCCATTAACGTGGAACTTTCCAAAACCGAAACCTACAAAGACGTGATTCCGCTGAAAATGGGTGGAGTAAATATTTCGGGATTTGTTTCCATCACCCGCGGATGCGACAAGTTCTGTCACTATTGCATCGTTCCTTTCACACGCGGACGCGAACGCAGCCGTGAACCGGAAAGCATTCTCAACGAAATTCGCGACCTGCGTGAGAAAGGCTATCGCGAAGCTACTTTGCTGGGACAAAACGTAAATTCGTATAAGTTTGTGGATGGTGAAAAGGTTATAGACTTCCCCGATCTGTTGGCCATGGTTGCCGAAGAAGCGCCCAATATGCGCATCCGCTTTACCACGTCGCACCCGTGGGATATGAACGATAAAACGCTGGAAACCATTGCCAAATACAGGAATTTGTGCAATTATATTCACTTGCCGGTACAATCGGGAAGCTCTCGTATGCTTAAGCTGATGAACCGCCGATACGACCGCGCATGGTATCTGGAGCGTATTGCCGCCATCAAACGTATCATTCCCGGTTGCGGATTGTCAACCGATATTATGTGCGGATTTCACAGTGAAACCGAAAAAGACCATCAGGAAACGCTTTCGCTGATGCGCGAAGCGGGTTTCGATTCGGCATTTATGTTTAAGTACTCCGAACGTCCTGGAACGTACGCCGCGAAAAAAATGGAAGACGATGTTCCCGAAGAAGTAAAAGGCCGCCGTTTGCAGGAGATCATCGACCTTCAGCTCGAACTATCGCAAAAAAGCAACGAGCAGGATGTTGGAAAAGAATTTGAAGTGCTGGTGGAAGGTTTCTCCAAACGCTCACGCGAACAGCTTTTCGGAAGAACCGAACAAAACAAGGTGGTAATCTTCGATAAGAAAAATCACCGCATCGGACAATTCGTGAAAGTAAAAATCACGGGATTTACGGCAGCAACGTTGTTTGGGGAATCGGTGGATCACTTTGTCAAAGTTTAAAACTTTGACAAAGTTGTATCACGCTATTTTAAATTCTTCGTCCAACAATTCAACGTTGAAGTTTACTTTGGCTTTTAAAGCTCTGAAAACACGTAAAATTGTTTCAATTGTTACGTTTTTTGCATTATTTTCTATGCGAGAAATTTGTGACTTTTGCACCCCGATCATTTCTCCCAATTGAGATTGAGTTAATTTTCTCTCTTTACGAGCTTCTTTAATCATCTCTCCTAATAGATCGAGGCGCAATTCGTGTTCATATCGGTCGCGGTTATTCGTACCGATTTTTCCCAAATGCTTGTCCTTCGCTTCATCTAAGGTATATATTCTTAATTTATTATTCATAGTTGTCATTATTTTTCCGTTCAAAATACTGTTTCCTGATTATTTTCGCTTTTTCAATTTCGGCTTTAGAAATTTTATCCGTTTTTTTTATTATCCCATGCGTGGCAACGACTAACGTATTAACATTGTCTGTTTTATCCCAAAAAGCCAATAATCGGTAATATGTTTTTTGGTACTTTGTTCTGAATTCCCAAATAACCTCATCCAATTTCTTGAACAATTCCGGATCATTGGCGTATTTTGCTTTGTCGATGTTGTAAAAAATCTTTTCTTTTGGCTTTTCATCCAGTATATCAAGCAAATCCCAAACTTCACCAAGCAATATAACGTTAAATTTCGGCTTCATTCTTTACGTAATATTAAACGACACAAAGATAATAAAAGTTCTAATATATAGAAACTTTCCATCTTTTATTTCAAAAAAGATTCAGAAAGCAATAATTCAAGTAATACAAATATCTTTAAAAACGACTGAATAACAGGATAGAAAACGAAGTTAGATGATTTAAACCGAACTTTTTTAACAACCACTAAACATTTTCAAAAAAAAAACGTTTTATTAATAGACAACGTTGAAAACAACATTTCAAAAAACAAACAGACTATTAACAATTAAAAAAAATTATTATGAAATCAGAAGCTAAATTATTACTGGGATTAGGAATTGGTGTTGCTCTCGGAGCCGCCGTAGGTTACATTATGGGAAGCGACAGAAAAGAAGAGTGGCTTGATCAGGCTAACGCGTTTGCCGACAAAGTTCGCGCCAACGTAAAATCGGCTATCTACAAAGGAAAAAGCGAAGTGAACGATTTGAAAGAAGACATCGACGATATCGCTGAAATTGCAAAAAAAGAATTGGCTAAACACTAAGCAAACAGTGTTGGGCGTTGAGCATTGAGCGTAGAGCTTATTTGTGTAGGTTATTTATCACTATTCATTAAAAGCAAACTTCGATGGAGGACAAAACGGTTACCGGTTTATTTGAAGAGATTAAAAGCGATGTTACAAATTATGTAACAAACACCATTGAGATCGTAAGACTCGAAACTTTCGAAAAAGTAAGTAAGGGAACGGCCACAACTGCCTTTTCCTTATTTCTGGCAGGTTTAATTTTTATGATATTGGCGTTGGGGCTTCTTACTCTCGGATTTTATTTAGGAGACGTTTTTGGCAGTAACTGGAAAGGTTTTGGCGTTGTAACTTTAGGTTCCATTGTCATTACCCTGGTTTTGTTGTTGGTAAAAAAACCGCTAAAGAACTCGATAATTAATTCTGTAATCAGCTTCCTGCTGCGTAAGGAAGACGAAGAGGTAAAATATACAACTAAAAACTGATGAAAAGTTACAAACTTACTCCGCTCGACGAACTGCATTTAGAAAAAAAGAAATTGCGCGAAGAACGTGCAATCTCAGGCCAGCGATTATCTTATCAAATTCAGTATCTGGCAGATAATTGGGGTTCAATGCTCACCAAAGGTGTAACATCAAGCATTAAGAACAAGTTTAGTGAGACGATGGATAATTTGTCTTACGGCTCATCTTCGTCTGTTGTGCCTTTCAAAACAAAACGGCCGGGTAATCCGTGGTTGAATCTGGCGCTGTCTAACCTGCCTCTTATCGGAGGATTTGCCTGGAAAGTGGCCAAGCCAACCATTCTTGCCTTTGCGGCTAAAAAAATTACCGGCAGGTTGTTTGGAGGCGGCAAGCGAAAGAAATAAGACTTATAATTTAAATCAAAGCTCTGTGGACGGTGGTAACGCCGTCCACTTTTGCTATTTTGGAGCTTAAAATGTTTACGTCTTCCACGCTATGGACATGGACATGAATAACGCCTTCGAAAATACCGTCCTTCGACGAAACATTCACGCTTTTAATGTTCACCACAATACCCTCCGATAGTTTGGAGAGAATGGTATTCAGAATACCCAGCCTGTCTATTCCCGTGAAAACGATGGCCGAGAGGAACGAATATTGCTTGTAGTCGCCCCACTCCACCGCCAAAATTCTTTCTCCGAAACTCGATTTGAGTTTTATTCCCGTTTCGCACGAACGCTTGTGCACCTCAACTTCTTCTTTATCGGTGATAAATCCAAACACATCGTCGCCCGGCAACGGATTACAACACGAAGCAACGATGAAATTTTTCTTAAAGTTGACTTCCTGCAGTTTGTACACCGATTTTTTGTCGATACCGCCGTTTTTTACAGCGTCCGCATCCGAAACAGCGGGCACATCAGTTTTGGCGATTTCTTCGGGCAACTTTTTGAAACCACTCATCGCCTGTTTCATGTAGCGAACGAACAAATTATCTTGCTTAGGCTCGGTAAATTCCCTTTGTTTGAGAAGTTTGTCCCGCGTATCGGGAAGTTTCAGTTCTCCGCTTCCAATACCAAAATGCAGGTCTTCCCTTCTTTCGGTTTTGTAGTAATTCAATGTTTTATTGTACAGGGTATTATCGAGTTCTTCGCCCATAAACTCTTCCAGCATTTTCTGGCCCCGTTCGCTAACCCGTCTTCTTTGGCGGCGAAGGGCTGCTTCAATTTTTGTGCGTGCTTTGGCGGTGGTAACGTAATTGAGCCACTCGCGCTGAGGCTGTTGCGATTGCGATGTTAAAATCTCCACCTGATCGCCGCTCTTCAGTTTCTCGCTCAGGGGAACCAGCGTATGATTCACTTTTGCGCCCAGGCAATGGTCGCCGATGCGGGTGTGGATGTTGTAGGCGAAATCGAGCGCGGTAGCGCCAAGCGGAAGTGTTTTAATTTCGCCTTTGGGGGTGAAAACGAATATTTCGGAGGCAAACAGGTTCATTTTCACGGTATCGAGAAAATCGATGGCGTTTGGATTGGGATTCGCCAGCACTTCCTGAACGGTTTTGAGCCATTTTTCGAGTTCGTTGTCTTCCTCTATCCGGTTTTCCTTGTATTTCCAATGCGCAGCGAAACCTTTTTCGGCAATATCGTCCATCCTGCGGCTGCGGATCTGGATTTCGATCCATTTCCCGTCCGGTCCCATCACCGTGAGGTGAAGCGCTTGATAACCATTGGCTTTCGGGTGACTTACCCAGTCGCGGATACGGTCGGGGCGAAGTTTGTAAATATCGGTGATGGCGGAATAAATGTCCCAGCATTGCTTTTTCTCGTCCATTCCGGGATATATCTCAAAGATGATTCGCACGGCAAAGAGGTCGTAAACTTCGTTGAAATCGATGCTTTTTGCCTGCATTTTTTTCCAGATGGAGTAAAGCGATTTAACACGGGCACGCATTTCGTACTCCATATTCATCTTGTCAAGCTCTTTAACAACAGGCTCGGCGAAACTTTCGTAAATTTCGTACCGTTCCTGAGACGACATTTCCACCTTTTGGGCAAGTTCGGCATACGCCTCGGGATGTTCGTATTTGAAACAAAGTTCTTCGAGTTCGGTTTTTATGGCAAAAAGTCCCAATCGATGCGCCAGCGGCGCGTAAATATACATGGTTTCGCCAGTGATCTTGAATTGCTTGGCAGGTGTCATCGACGACAATGTGCGCATATTGTGCAAACGGTCGGCAATTTTTATCAGGATTACGCGAATGTCTTCGGACATCGTCAGCAGCAGTTTGCGAAAGTTTTCTGCTTGTGCCGATACATTCTCGCCAAACATGCCGTGTGAAATCTTGGTCAGTCCGTCAACAATCTGTGCGATCTTATCGCCGAAAAGCACTTTAAGATCATCCACCGTGTAATCGGTATCTTCCACCACATCGTGCAGCAGCGCAGCCGATATCGATGTGGAACCCAGCCCCATTTCTTTGGAAACAATACGCGCAACTGCCAGCGGATGCATAATATACGGCTCGCCCGAGCGCCGCCGCGCGCCTTTGTGGGCTTCTCTTGCCATGTTGAATGCCTTGGTAATGACCTCCACTTTACGCCGGTGGTTCGAGTTTAAATAATCGTTGAGGAGCGCCTGAAACTCCTCGTCGATCATTCGTTCTTCAGCTGCCAGTTTTTCTTCTTCGCTCATAATTTTGCCAATACGCTACAAAAATAGATTGAGAGAACGAAATTACAAATAAAACAGCTATTAAACCCACTCTGTAACAAAATTTTTAATTTCGAAGTGTAAAAAAGCGACGTTCATGTTGTTCCG
>CAKTUP010000036.1 GCA_934621705.1 uncultured Petrimonas sp. | reverse complement strand
TTCTTTCTTACCGCCACATTATACGTTTCCACGCGAACTACTTCAATCTCGGCGTCTTCATCGATAAATTCGCCGTCGAACGATTTGCCTTCCACCACCACGTCGTTCACCATTACTTTTCCGATGGGATTCAGCCGGGAAACGGCAACTCCGGTATCTCCTTTTTTCAGGGATTTGAGTTCGCTGTTGTCCACCGTTTCGGTGATATCGGCAGTGAGCGCGATTTTCTGCAACGATTTCGATTTAACCAGCCAGACAAAAGCGCCGGCAAGCATTATCAGCGACAAAACCAGTGTGGCCGTTCCTGTCGTGGAACCTAAATAGATGTACGCGTAAATAACGCCGCCAATCATAAAAATGGCTCCTCCGATTCCGGCAATACTGATTCCGGGAAGCAGGAAAAATTCGATGAGAAGCAACACAACTCCCAGAATTACTAAGGCGGCAACAATGATGAGATTGAAAGTCATATTTTTCGGCTGTTAGTTATTGGCTATTAGCGGTTGGCTTTGCGTTGAAATAATTTGCCAACCGGTTAATATTCATAGCGTTTTATTTAATGTTTTTTGTTCTTTTTCAAGATTCATATCCCTGCCCTACGCTCTATGCTCAAAGCCCAACGCCGTTCCTAATTTCTTCGTTTCGCGCGCGGAACTTCAACGATTCTATTTCCTTGTAAATATTTTCGGTTTCTTTTTCAAGGCTCAGAATGCTTGCTCCTGATGACGATGCGCCGGAGCCGCCGGCAAGTTGGCCGCGTTTGGCCGAAAGGTCATCTTCGAGCTGTTTTAACCGGTTTTCCAAATCGATGGCTTTCGAAAACAGCGATCGAGCGCCCGCGTTTTTGAAATCCGACAACGAATAATAGGTGTTTTCGTCGTTGATCACGAACGTGAAATCTCTTTGCGTGGTGCGTTGTGCGGTTGTTGCCGTGTGCGAACGTTGCAGCAAGGCAGAATAATTGGCATCGGGTTTCCACGTATCTTTTATCGACGAAATCTTTGCGCGGTTTGCCAGATAATTCGCATCTTCGCTTTCGAGTAACGTAACTCCCGAAACGGGAATAAAGGTATAAACACACACCGAGTCTTTCGGTTGAAAACGGTCGCTGGCGAACCAGCCGATGCCTTTTTCTTCGTCAATGGCCATCATATAATCGTTGAACGGCGAGTTAAACGGCATGTTCAACTGATTGGGCGTCAGGTGTGAATTGGTGTTCAGGTTGTATCGGGTAACAAACAGGTCGTATCCGCCCAGCGAACCGTGTCCGGTGGACGAAAAATAGATGGTAAGCCCGTCGGGCATCACAAACGGATAAGCCTGGTTCCCGTTTTGATTAACGGATTCCGATAATCGTTTCTCGTTGCCGAAGTTGTCCAGCAGCTTTTCCATCGTGTAAAGTTTGCTGCCGAAAACCGAATCGCTCAGCGGATAATAAATCTTGTCCTGACGTTCGTTGAGAAAAAGAATCTGATTATTACCGGACTGATTACGGAAAAAATTACTCATCGGCTGTAACGATCCCGCTGCTGCGCTTAATTTGTAAGCCGACAGAAAATCGGATTTCGGAACGATCACGCTGTCGATTATCTGAATGTCTTCGGTGCGGTTAATCAGCCGTTTCAACTTATCGGCATATTCCTTGTGCGTGGTGAGTTTCGCCAGCGCATCCTTGTTTCGGCGATTGGCTCTTTCGTATTTGGCAAATTCTTTATCGGCATCGGCAAACCGGTACAGTTTGGTATAAAGTTGTCCTAAATAAAGAAATGATTCCGGAATATTCTTCTGCGAAGCAAACTCAAGATACTTCTGCGCTTTTGGATAATCGCCTTCGGTAAACGCAATTACGCCGAGCCATTGGTTAAGCGGCGCGTTGTTGGGATTAGCCTGATATTCGGCTTCGAAAACCGGTTTTGCCTGCGTATAATTCCCTTCCAGGTACCATTTTCTTGCATCATCCATCGTTTGCCCCGCCAAAAGAGCGGGAACGAACAACAGAGTCAATGCAACTATTATGTGGTGTACTTTCATTATAAGCTTGAAATATAATCTTCAAAGATAGGAAAATAATTTGTAAAACGATGTCCGTTTGTTAATTTATCCGGCAAAAGTCCATATAACTATTCCGTTATCGGGCTCTCAACGAACAATTGATCGGGCACGGGCGGCGTTTCAATCTCTACTTTTTTGTTCATTATTCCCAAATTCCATTTGTAGATGCGTTGTAGAACAAAGAATGCAACGACACAGAGAACAATCACTTCGATCAAACTCGCTACCGGGTCCACGTTGTTTATCAGAAACATGGCATCGGTTTGGAGCGCCGATGAAGCATGCGTGGTAAACAGCGCCGCAAAAGCATTGTTGATGAAATGTATTCCCAGAGCAAGTTCTAAGCCGTCGTCCAGAATGGTAACGATACCCAGCAACGCGCCCATCAAAATATACTGCGGCATGGTTATCCAAAAGCCAAATTCTTTTACTTCCGGATTAAAACTATGCATCAGGCCGAAAAGTACCGTCGGGATAATCAGTGCCCACCAACGGCTGCGGGTGCGCGCGGCGACGCCTTGGGCAAGGTAGCCGCGGAATAGAATTTCTTCCACGCTTGTTTGAAACGGTATTAAAATCAATACGATAAGCAGCAGCGGAATAAACTTGGCAAGATTCAGTTGAAAAACTATTTCTCCTTCTTCGGCAGTCAGAAGGCTGAAGATCAAGCTCACGATCAGCAGTCCGCCCCAAACCAATATTCCCATCCAGATGCGGTTTACGCGCAGGCGTTTCCGGGCATTGACGGTGTCCATCAGTGTTCGTTTGTGAAACGGTTTTACGAGCAGTGCGAAGGCGAAAAAAATCGTCACAAAAGAGAGTAGAACCAGGGCAAGAGCCAGGTTGTTGGATAATCCGAAAGCCGAAAAATTCATGGCATTTTGCGGCGTGATGTTTCCGAAATTGCCGGATAAAACTGTTTTGGAAAGAATCACAATCTGCAACGGTATGCTTCCAAGCAGTTGCCCGCCGAAGAAGGCGACTAAAAACAGTACAATGTACTTCCAAATTTGGTTTTGCCCGTTGAGGGCGCGTTCTAAATGTTTCATATTTTTAAAGTTTGAAGTTTGATGTTTAAAGTTTAATGTTGGAGCGGGTTCACCAAGTCTCCTTGTCTTCCCCGTCTCACTCATCCTGCCATTCCATAATATCTCCCGGCTGGCAGTTCAGTATTTTGCATATCGCTTCCAGCGTGCTGAATCGGATGGCTTTTGCTTTTCCGGTTTTCAGGATCGATAGGTTTGCGGGAGTGATTCCGACTCGTTCCGAAAGTTCGTTGAGCGAAATTTTGTTTTTCGCCATTTCTACGTCTAAGTTTATTATAATAGGCATTTTTATTTACGATTTGGGATTTGGTTCCCGCCTACGCGGGAGTGACTTTGGGATTTAGATGGTGAGGTCTTGTTCTTCTTTTATTGCAATAGCACGTTTCAGCACCGTTGCAAAAATTAGCGCGACCAATCCGATAAGCAAGGATTCACTTGCAAAATCCGGACGGGCAATTTCATATTTATCCAAATCTATCACACTTTTCGCCAAGAAATATTGATAAAAACTAAAGCAAAGCAGATAAGCGTAAATTATGATGTAAAAAACACCTATTTTCTGTATCCGATTCACATTTTCAGAAGTGAAAACACTGTTCTTATAAAGTGAAAAAATGAGTTTGTAAAATTGGATAGGAATAAATACCAACAAAACCAAAATTGGAAGAGCTAACAATCCCAAAAAAAACATTGTGAAAATATTCCATAAGGGGTAGCGCTTTTTTAGGTTGATAAACAACATCTATTTTCTCTATTCTTGCAGGCAGGAAATCGTTGGTAGCTCTGTTTAAAATAGAATCGGGATAATAATTTCTCTTGTCCTTGACCTTTAATTTCATTAAGAAAAACTCTGTCTCAAAATCGTTCTTAGGATCATCATCTTGTTCTTTCAAAACAGAATCCATCCCGCTTTTAAAACCTTGAGTGGCGCCTTCCCAAGCTTCGCTTATTTCCGAAAGTAATATCACTAAATAAACGATTCCTGCCAAAATAGATAGAATAGCGAGCGAATTTTTATTAAAGCTTAATTTCATAAAATTGATGTTTAATTTATTTCACGCCACAAATGTAAAACAATATTTTTACAAAACAATAAATATTTATCGAAAAACGATAAAAAAACATCTTTTTTCAATAAATAATTATTGAACGTGTCGGATAGATTTTCTGAAGTCATCTGCCCGAAAGCGTTACGCAGTTTTCCATACTTTTCGTATCTTTGCATCGAAAAAATTAGACGCAAGCCTGTCTGCCCGACAGGCAGGCATTGCGTCTCTACACAGAAAAATATATGCACGAAAAAATAATTATCCTCGATTTTGGTTCGCAAACCACGCAACTTATCGGCCGCCGCGTGCGCGAACTCAGCACGTATTGCGAAATAGTTCCTTACAATAAATTCCCCTTCGGGGATGAGTCTGTGAAAGGCGTAATCCTTTCTGGAAGCCCGTTTTCGGTAAACGACGATAACGCATTCAAAACCGATTTATCCCAAATCCGAGGAAACTATCCCGTGTTGGGTATTTGCTACGGCGCGCAACTGATGGCGCAATCATCGGGTGGTGAAGTGGGAAAAAGCGCTTCGCGCGAATACGGCCGGGCACATTTGCAAGTGAAAAACACCGCCGACTTACTGCTCGGAAACCTGCCGCAGCAATCGCAGGTGTGGATGTCGCACGGCGATACCATTTTGCGAATTCCCGAAAACTTTTCGGTTATCGCTTCCACCGAAGACGTGGAAATTGCCGCCTACAAAGTGCAGGATGAGCAAACCTGGGGCGTGCAATTCCATCCCGAAGTTTTCCATACGGAACAGGGAATTAAAATTCTGGACAATTTTCTAAATATTTGCAGCGTGAAAAAAGACTGGACGCCCGCATCGTTTATCGAAGCCACGGTGGCCGATCTGAAACAAACGCTGGGCAACGATAAGGTAATTCTCGCCCTTTCGGGCGGCGTGGACTCGTCGGTGGTGGCCGTTTTGCTGAACAAAGCCATCGGAAAAAATCTGACGTGCATTTTCGTAAATCACGGCTTGCTGCGCAAGAATGAATTCGAAACCGTACTCGAAAATTACGAACACCTGGGGCTGAACGTTATCGGTGTGGATGCCCGCGAACGCTTCTACCGCGAGCTTGCCGGAGTAGCCGATCCGGAACAAAAACGCAAGATCATCGGCAAAGGATTTATCGATGTTTTCGACGAAGAAGCGCACAAACTACAAGACATTAAATGGCTGGCGCAGGGAACCATTTATCCCGATATCATCGAGTCGCTTTCCATTACCGGAACGGTTATCAAAAGCCACCACAACGTGGGCGGGCTTCCCGAAAAAATGAATTTGAAATTGTGTGAACCGCTTAAATTGCTTTTTAAAGACGAAGTGCGAAAAATCGGGTTGGAACTTGGAATGAAGCCGCACCTTATCCATCGTCACCCGTTTCCCGGGCCGGGATTGGGAATTAGAATATTGGGCGACATCACTCCCGAAAAGGTACACATCGCACAAGAAGCCGACGATATTTTTATCTCTAATTTACGCGCTTCCGGCCTTTACGACAAGGTTTGGCAGGCGGGCGCCATTTTGCTTCCCGTGCAATCGGTTGGCGTGATGGGCGACGAGCGCACCTACGAAAACACCATCGCTCTGCGCGCCGTAACTTCCACCGACGCCATGACGGCCGATTGGGCGCATTTGCCTTATGAATTTTTGGCGAAAGTATCGAACGAAATTATCAATAAAGTGCGCGGCGTGAATCGCGTGGTGTACGATATTTCTTCGAAACCACCGGCAACGATTGAGTGGGAATGAGGTGGCGACAAGGAGACAAGGAGACAAGGTGGCCGGGAGACGATGGCTTTGCCTTCGTTTTTTATAGAAAATGTGTATCTTTGGAAGTGAAATCTCTAAAAAAATAATGTTATGAACTCAGATATTAAGGTTTTAGACGAAAAATTAGAATTGATTCAATGGATTTCCACTGTTGAAGATAATGCAATAATTAAGAAACTGATGAAAATCAGAAACAAAGAAACCAAAGATTGGTGGGACTCTATTTCCGACGCAGAAAAAAATTCCATAGAAAAAGGAATTATGGATGCCGATAACGGAGATGTTGTACCTCATTCCGAAGCGCGCAAGCAGTATGAAAAGTGGTTATAAGATATGCAGGTAAACAAAAAATAGTTGAAAAAGTAATCTGGCATTACCACTGAAGAATATCTGGGAAAGTGCCCATACTAAAATAAAACTTAGACACATGGGAATGATTATGAAACGATAATCGAAGACAGAAATTTGAATAATTCAACGCAAAAGTCTTGACTCTAATGTCTCTTAAGAAACAAATCTGAAAAATATTAATTATATAATTGAAAATAAGCTAATAAGGTCAAAAGAGTAGGCGGCTGTTTTTCTACTAAGGTCAATTGAAAAAATAAGGTTTTATCTTTCGATATTTAAAAACCTTATTTCGAAAATCCATCAACCTTAGTACCCGAAAATCAGCCACAAAACTAACCTTATTACCTTATTCCAAGTGTTTCATTAAATTTTTTGAACGCAAAACCGTTCTGGAATGCTTGGTTCTAAAAAACATCACATCAATGAAAAAAATATCCTTTTTATTATTTCTTGCCATTGTAATTGCATCATGCAGCCAACAAAAAAAGAGCAACGAATTCACGATAACCGGAACGGTTCCGGCCGATATCACCGGAAAAGTTTACCTGCAGGAGTACAAAAACCGGAAATATATCGACTTGGATTCCGTGGAAATTGCGGATGGGAAATTTACCTTATCGGGTTCTGTGGCAGAGCCTTCGATTTATATTTTAACGCCTTCGCAAAAATCGAAAAGAGCGCAGGTTTTCTTAGATAACAGTCCGCTGAAAATAGAGTTGACAAGCGATTGGGAAATTTCAACGCTGGAAGGTTCTGAAAACGCAGAAACGTTTTACCGGGTATTACCCGAAAACCTGAAAGGAACGTTGAATCCCGATAGTTTTTTACTGGCAAATCCGGCTTCGCCCGTAGCGGTGTATTTCCTGAACAGAAATATCTATAAATACGGTTACGATGAACTGAAATCGATTCGGGAAAAGCTTTCGGAGTCGTTGAACAACCATTCGTATGTGAAAGAAATTGATGAAAACCTGATAAGCCTTGAGAATGTCCTCCCCGGAAAAGCTGCTCCCGATTTTGCGCTCCAAACCCTGCAGGGCGATACGTTAACCTTGAGTTCGCTGCGCGGAAAATACGTGTTGATCGATTTTTGGGCATCGTGGTGTCCCGATTGCCGCAAAGCCAGTCCGGATTTAGTCCGGTTGCAAAATCAGTACAAAGACAAGAATTTCACCGTTTTGGGCGTATCCATCGATGAAGACAGGGCACGCTGGCTGGGCGCCATTGAAAAAGACGGTATGACGTGGCCGCAGGTAATTTCGGAAGGCGGATGGAACAGCAACGAACTGAAAGCCTACGCCGTGAGGTGGCTTCCGACCAGCTTTCTGATTGATCCGCAAGGAATTATCGTAGATAAAAATATCGAAGTAACCAAGCTTGAACCGAAAATTGCCGAGTTACTCAACTAGTTTCGGCTGCGGCTGAGGCACATTAAGCGTGGGATACGCGATTCGCGTGTGGTAAATGGTTTTCAGCTTTTGCAGAAATACGTCTTTTATTAACTCGATATCGCGGAAAGTGATGGGCGCGAGTTTGAAATATCCTTCCGCAACCTGCGAGTCAATAAGCGAATCAACCAACCGGCGGATGCTCTCCTCGTTATATTCCGGCAAACTTCTCGATGCGGCTTCCACCGCGTCGGCCATCATCATAATGGCAGTCTCCTTCGAGAACGGGTTCGGGCCGGGATAGCGGAACAGGTCTTCGTTTATTTCCTTTCCGGGGTTGGCGTTTTTCCACGAAATATAAAAATACTTGGGCATACTGGTTCCGTGGTGCGTTTCGATAAAATCGACAATTTGCTTCGGAAGGCCGTTTTTCTGCGCAATCTTCACCCCGTCTCTCACGTGATTGATGATGATGCGCGCACTTTCTTCGAAAGGAAGACCGGCGTGCGGATTCATTCCCGGCGATTGGTTTTCGGTGAAAAAAGCAGGATTTACCATTTTCCCGATATCGTGATATAAGGCTCCGGTTCTTATCAGCGAAGCATTGGCCCCAATTTTGGCGGCTGCCGCCATGCCCAGGTTGGAAACCTGCAGCGAGTGCTGAAATGTGCCCGGCGCTTTTTCCGACAGTTCTTTCAACAACGGTTTGTTGATGTTGGACAGTTCCACCAAACTCACTCCCGATATAAACCCGAAAGATTTTTCGATGAGATATACCAGCGAATAAGAGAACATGATGAAAATGAAGTTGATAAGAAAATAGACAAATACCACTCCATCTATTTTACTTATGCTGCCTTCCATATGCATCATCAATCCGGCATACATCAAGCTGTATGTCAACAGTATAAAGAACGAACTGCGTATCAGTTGCGAACGCTCCGTAAGCTCTTTCAGCATAAATATCGATACCATGGCAACCGAAACCTGAATGACAATAAATTCAAACGGAAACGGAACCATCAGCGAACACAAAATAATGGTGATTAAACTGGCAAACAGCGCCGTGCGGGAATCGATAAACGTGCGGATAAGAATGGTGACGATGGCGTACGGAATAATATACACGTTGAACAGCCTGAGCTGTGTGGTAACGGCCGTGAGCGCCACAAAAGCGGTTATGAGCGACAGCATAAAAACAACGTGTTTCCGGTTCCGGTATTCGTGCGGCCTAAAGAAAAGCAAATACGAATAAAATGCGCCGAACAAAAGTGTTACCAGCAGTGCCTGGCCGAAAATCATCCATCCGTTTCTGCCTGTTCTGCCGCTTCGCTCTTCAGTAACTCGTTTCAGGGAATTCAACACCTGAAACGTCTGTGCATCTACTATTTCGCCCTGGTCGATAATCCGTTGTCCGGTCTGTACCATTCCGGTTGATGGCGATACTTGCTGAATAAATTCTTCGCGCGCTTTTTCGGATGTGGATGCATCGTAAGCTATATTTTCCCGGATGTATTTGTTGACATCTGCCGAACGGATCATTTCAACATCCATATTGCGGGGAGTGTTGTCCAGCAATTTTTCGTAAGCCGAACGGATGGTGTTGAATTCCTCAATGTTTTTCGATTGTGCCAGATTGCCTCTTCGCAGGCGCATCAACTGCGTTTCGGAAGTGAAGATCCGGTCGTAGTCTTCCGAACGCATAATCCCCGACTGATACAGTTTCTGCAGGTTGTTCCTCAAATGAAGAACATAGGCGGGCGGCAGGTTTCTTAATTTCGTGTTCAGGTTTACATCGGCATCAAATTCGGCCATCGCGTTCTTTTCCACACTTTCGTCGATGGTGTAGTATGGTTCGTAAAAACGCAGAATGCTGTCTTGTTCCTGCTTAAGCTGGTCAGCCGGTTTATAGATGGGAAAATCAAACGGAGCAGTCAAAAGCCCATACTGCCAAGGCCTTCCCTGACTAAACGAATACTTGAAATCTCCCTGCCGGGGAAATAACAACGTAATGAATGCTATGGCGAGTATAAAAACCGCAGGTACAAAAAAACGGGTTCTGAGCCTGAATCTTCTTTTTCTTTTCATAAGCGTTGGGCTTAGGACGTTGGGTTTATAGCGAAATTTCTTTTATGGCGCGATTAATCCTGTCGATGGTTTCCTGTTTGCCGATAAGTGCCGTGATGTCAAACATTTGCGGGCCTTTGCTTTCGCCGACTACCGCCAGCCGGAAAGCGTTCATGATGTTTCCGAGATGATAGTTTCTGTCTTCAATCCACTGTTTTACTGCCTTTTCCTGATTTTCGGAAGAAAAATCGTCGATGCTTTGCAGCACGTAAATGAGTTCGGAAAGTTGTTCGGGTGTTTCCGGTTTCCAGCGTTTGCGCACCGTTTTTTCGTCGTACGACGTGGGAGCAACGAAGAAAAACGATGCCTGATCCCACAGTTCTTTCACGAAATTCACGCGCTCTTTTACTAGTCCGATAACTTTTGCGGTGTAATCTTTTTCGCAGGAAATATTTTTTTCGGCAAGAACGGGTTCGAACATTTCGGCAAGAACATCGTCGGACGTTTCCTGAATATATTTGTGGTTGAACCATTTGGCCTTTTCGAAATCAAACTTCGCACCGCTTTTACTGCAACGGTCGAAAGAAAAAGCCTGCACCAGTTCATCGAGCGAGAAAATTTCCTGTTCCGTTCCCGGATTCCAGCCCAATAATGCCAAAAAGTTTACAACTGCCTGTGGTAAATAGCCGCTTTCGCGGTATCCCGATGATATTTCGCTCGATTGCGGGTCTCTCCATTCCAGCGGAAAAACGGGAAATCCCAAGCGGTCGCCGTCGCGTTTGCTGAGTTTTCCGTTGCCTTCAGGTTTCAGGATCAGCGGCAGGTGGGCAAATTGCGGCATGGTGTTTTCCCAGTCGAAACTCCGGTAAAGCCACACGTGCAACGGTGCCGAAGGCAGCCATTCTTCGCCACGGATAACGTGAGTGATTTGCATCAGGTGGTCGTCCACCACGTTGGCTAAGTGATAGGTGGGGAGTTGGTCGGACGATTTGTAAATTACTTTATCGTCCAGCACCGATGAGTTGATAACGACTTCGCCGCGAATTAAATCGTTTACGGTGATGTCAATATTCGGCTCAATTTTGATGCGAACCACGTATTGCGCTCCGTTATCGATTAGTTTTTTCACTTCTTCGCCCGAGAGCGTCAGCGAATTCCGCATTTGAAGCCTTGTGGAAGCATCGTATTGAAAATTAGCCGTTTCGTTGCGTTTTGCATCCAATTCTTCGGGTGTGTCGAACGCGATATAGGCAAATTCCTTTTCCAATAACTCATCGACATATTTTTTGTAAATATCCTTTCGTTCCGATTGACGATAAGGCCCGAATTCTCCGCCTTTGGCGGGACTTTCGTCAAACGGCAATCCCAGCCAATCGAACGCTTCCTGAATATATTCTTCGGCTCCGGGCACAAATCGGGCAGAATCGGTATCTTCGATTCGAAGGATGAAATCGCCACCTTGTTGTTTAGTAAACAGGTAGTTATATAATGCCGTGCGTACTCCGCCAATGTGAAGCGGCCCGGTGGGGCTGGGGGCGAAACGCACTCTTGTTTTTTTGCTCATAATTTTGATGTTGAGGTTACAAAGGTAAGAAAAAAATGAAGATATGAGCATTTTTCACAAATACAACCAGATAGAGGTATTCTCCAAATGCAGTCAAATGTGCATTGAAAACGACTTGGCTATCAATGATTTTGTACAGATGTTGGATTTTTTCGACAAACTCTAGTTAGTGAGCTACTCACAGATATTCAATTCAATCATAATATCAAAGAACGTCAATATAATTTATTTCTAAATAATTCTTAATGTAGTAGCAGTAAAAGAGCTTATTTAGTTTACTACAGTTATTGCATGATAATATGCTGTAATCTAGTGAATTATTTTTTGATATTGAATTGGCATACTTGTTTTTGACAAACAATGTTTCTAAATGTAGAAACATTGTTTATCTTTGATAAATTATTTGGGAGTTTAGAACATTGTACTCAACACAGCAAATTCGATTGCTTGCGTTTTGGGATAAGTCGGATGACATAGAAACATTGGTAATTGCCACTCACGGCTTTGTCAAAAAAGTGGATAAAGTGGCTGGAAAAGAAATTGAAAGGGCTAAAAAACTAAGAGAAAAATATTTTACGTGTAAAAAATCGACAAAATAAAAATTATGACTGAACAAGAAATTAAAACATACACGCTTTCTGAAATGAAAGACAAATACATAGGTGAGTTGGGAACGCCCGAACGCGATGAGTATGAATATAAACTTCAAATGGATGTGTTGGGAAAAATGATAAAAGCGGCTCGCATAGAACGCCAATTAACTCAGGAAGAACTGGGTAAACTGGTAGGTGTGCAAAGGGCGCAAATATCGAAATTGGAAAGCAGTGCGAACAGCGCAACCATCGATACTATTCTCAAAGTATTCAGGGCGTTGAAAGCCGAAATTAACTTCAATGTGAAAATTGAAAACAATTATATCCGACTTGCATAAATGGCGTCAAAAAAAATCCTCATAACCGGAGCCAGCGGATTTATCGGCAGTACGGCCGTTGACAAGGCACTGGAGCTGGGTTACGAAACCTGGGCCGGAATCCGTGCGAGCAGCAGCAAAGTTTATCTGCAGGATGAACGGATCAACTTTATCGATTTAAATTATGCCGATAAGAACAAGCTGAAAGAGCAACTCCGGGAATTTATCGATAAAAACGGACGGTTCGATTACATAGTGCATAGTGCGGGAATTACCAAAGCGGTTCGCAAATCGGAATTCGATAAGATAAATTACGAGCAGGTGCGAAATTTCGTGGATGCACTTATTGAAACGCATGCTGTTCCCGATTTATTTATCTTTATGAGCACGCTGGGAGCCATTGGCGTGGGCGACGAAGCGAATTACACACCGCTTCCCTGCGACACAACCCCCAATCCCAACACGGCCTACGGCAAAAGCAAACTGAAAGCCGAAAATTACCTGAAGAAAATACCGGATTTCCCGTATGTAATTCTTCGTCCGACAGGTGTTTATGGTCCGCGAGACAAAGATTACCTCATTTTGATGCGCGCTGTGAAAAACGGGATGGATGTGGGCGCCGGGTTCAAAAAACAGATACTCACGTTTATTTATATCGATGACTTGGTGAAAATAATTTTCGACTGTATTGATAAAAACATTTACCGAAAAGAATATTACGTGGCCGACGGCGATGTATACACCGATACGGAATTCAACACTATTGTGCAGCAAGCATTGCAAAAAAAGCACGTTTTCAGAATAAAAGTTCCCTTGTGGGTGGTGAAACCGGCTACTTTCGTGAGCGAAAAAATCTTTCAATTTCTCAACAAACCCACCACTTTCAATACCGACAAGTACCTTATAATGAAACAGCGAAACTGGTCGTGCGACATAACTCCGCTGCAACGCGATTTGGATTTCACGCCAGATTATCGATTGAAAGAAGGAGTGGAGAAAACGGTGAAGTGGTATAAAAAGCAGGGGTGGCTGTGAACGCAGCATATTACGTCTCTGCTTTTTAAGAACAAATAACGCAAAACACATTCTCAATCAGTTCTATTTTTGTACTTTTGCGATTTAACAATTACACAAATGAAAATAGCATTAATCGGTTATGGAAAGATGGGACACGAGATTGAAAAAATCGCGCTGCAACGCGGGCACGAAATCGTTTGCACCATCGACATAAACGAAAACGATAAATTTAGTTCACCCGAATTTAAAAGCGCCGACGTTGCCATTGAATTCACATCGCCCGACAGCGCTTTGCAGAATTATCGTAACGCCTTCGCGGCAAACGTTCCCGTGGTTTCGGGCACAACCGGATGGCTGGAACATTTGGGTGAAATAAAACAGGCTTGCAAAACTGACGGAAAAACGTTTTTCTACGCCTCTAATTTTAGCTTGGGAGTAAACATTTTCTTTGCCCTCAATAACTATCTGGCAAAAATCATGAATCAGTTTCCCGATTACGATGTGCGAATGGAAGAAACCCACCATATCCACAAATTAGACGCTCCCAGCGGAACAGCCATCACGCTTGCAGAAGGCATTCTGGATAATTTGGACAGAAAAAAGTCATGGTTGCTGAATGAGACAAAGAATGAAAACGAACTGCAAATAAAAGCGTTTCGCGAAGGAGAAGTTCCAGGCATCCATACCGTTATTTACGAATCGGAAGCCGACAGTATCCGCATTACACACGATGCCAAAAGTCGCAAAGGATTTGCCTTGGGAGCGGTTCTTGCCGCCGAATTCACAAAAGACAAAAAAGGTTTTTTGGGAATGAAAGATATGTTGAAGTTGGATGATTGGTAACCGTAGAGACGCATTGAATGCGTCTCCTACAATCCACTGAAAAGAATATGAGAGCAAACGAAGCAATCATAAAATCCGAATTATTCGAGAAGCTAAAAGAAGAAAACGCTTTTTGGTCATACAATATGGATGGCGTTGAGCGGATAAATGACAGGATGCTTATCGTGAAAACTCTTGTCCACTTGGATTTGTCCGAAATAGATAAACTCTTTCAGATTTTTCCGTTCGAGAAAATCAAAAAAGTGTGGCGAGAAGAATTGGCTATTTCCGGAGAATATTACCACGCGCTCAATCGATTTTTGGCATGGTGGTATTTCAATATAAAAAATCCCGACCAATATTTAAAAACGGTTGAAACAAAGCACATAAATTCCTTTGTCTAAGCATGAACAAAGCATTAGCATTCCAAACCGAAAAGATATTCGACAAAATATCGAAAATGGAAACCATCAAACCGTTTGTTTTGGTGGGAGGCACGGCTTTGGCTCTGCAAATCAACCACCGCCGGAGTGAGGATTTGGATTTCATGAAATGGAGAACGTCCAAAAACGAAAAAATGGAAGTGGATTGGTTCAATATTGAAAAAGAATTGACCGAAATCGGTACACTGACATCTAAAAATCTGCTGGATATCAATTTGGTTGACTTTGTAATTGATAACGTAAAACTCACTTTTTTCGCAACCGAAAAATATTCGCCGGTAAACGAAATTATCGATTTTCATAATAATATCAAACTTGCCGACGTTAGCTCCATAATGGCGATGAAAATGGAAGTTTTGATGCGACGAAACACATTTAGAGACTATTACGATATTTATTCTCTACTTAAAAACGGAATAGACATACACAAATCCATTGATTCAGCAATAAAATATTCCGGTCATAAATTAAAAACCAAAAATTTAATTTCAGTTCTAACCAACGGCGACAGATTTAAAATGGATAGAAATTTCGACGCGTTAGAACCGGTTTATGATGTATCCTCAAAAGAAATTGAGTTATACATCAAAAAATGCTTGCAAAATAATAAAGTAAATTAAGACGAAAATACAACAATATGACAACTAAGAACACAACAAATAACGACCAAAAAACTATTGAGTCAACCGGCAACATAGCAACTCGCATTTCAACCGCTGAAAAACACCAATGGATTTGGTTTGGTGTGTGGACGCTGGCCACCGTCCTTTTCTCCATTTGGGCGGGAAACCTTTGGTTATTGCTGTTTATTCTGCTCTTTTTCGATATTTACATCACGAAATTCGTGCCGTGGTCGTGGTGGAAAAAATCGAAAAACAAAACCGTTCGTAAGACTATGGAATGGGTGGATGCCATTTTATTTGCGTTGATTGCCGTTTACTTTATCAACACTTTCTTTTTTCAGAACTATCAAATCCCAACTTCTTCGTTGGAAAAATCGTTACTGGTAGGCGATTTTCTGGCCGTGAGCAAAGTGGCTTATGGTCCGCGCGCGCCGATGACACCACTTTCGTTCCCGCTGGCGCAGCATACAATGCCCATTATCGGTGGTAAATCATACATCGATAAACCGCAGTGGAAATACCGCCGCCTGAAAGGACTTGGCGAAATAAAACGCAACGATATCGTGGTTTTCAATTTCCCGACGGGCGATACGGTCGCGTTGAATC
>CAKTUP010000035.1 GCA_934621705.1 uncultured Petrimonas sp. | reverse complement strand
TGATTAAAGACTCTATTCGTAGAATATGAAGTGGTATAGTTTACGCTTGTCGATGCGGCTAAACCTTCCACCCAAGGTAAATTCCACTTCAATGCACTGTTCATTTGAAAGCGATACGCTTCGGTGTTGTTAAAACCTGTGTTGAGAAGAGACGTTACCGATCCATTTCTCGGAAGTCCGGTACTCCATTCAAGTGGCCTTTTGGGCATCCAATCGCCATACATGGCATTGTTGAAAATTCCTTCACCGGCAGCCGGTTTGCGTTGGTCGGTTTTATTACCGTTAATATTGAAAGTGAATTTCAGACTTTTGTCATTCAATAAAAAGGCATCCGTATTCAACACAAAGTTTACTTGATTGTAGTCGTAATTTTTGCTTACCCCTTGTTGATCCATGTAGCCTAAGCTTGAGTAGTATCTAACTCGTTCACTTCCTCCGCGTAAGCTCACGTTTGTTTGGTACATGGGTTGGTTGTGATTAAACATATCCCATGGGTCGTAAGCGGAATAGTAATCTTGAATATTTCCGCCTTGCGTTTTAAATGGATCAAAAAGGTCGGCAATTTGAGTTTGAGTATAATTCATCTTGTACTTTTCATTAACCAACCTCATGATTTCTTCTTGACCGTGTCCTTTTTGCCACAAATCACCCATATAGTATTTTGACAACTCTGTGTTGTTAAATTGTGGGTTTTCTTGGTAATTGGCAAACATTACCTCGTTGCGTTGTAGAGCAAACTCATAAGGACTTAGGCCTTTTGGTCGATAAGCGGGCGTCATCAACGAAACTTTTTGGTTCACAGTAATAATCGGCGCACCCTCCGAGCCACGCTTGGTTGCAATAACCACTACTCCGTTGGCTGCACGAGGTCCATAAACGGCAGTTGCGGAAGCATCTTTCAAAATAGACATAGAGGCAATGTCATCGGGACGTAACCTGCTGAAAAATTCGTTACCCTGCGCTGATTCCATTACCACATCATCGATAACGTATAATATATTCGATCCTCCACGAATCCAGATCTTTACGTTCTCACCGGGCGCGCCCGAGCTTTGCTGTGTGATAACTCCCGTTACACGTCCTCCCAATCCTTCGGCAATGGAGGTCACTGGAAGTCTAACCAATTGCGTTACGTTCATGGTAGAGGCAGATGCGGTCATTGTGCGTGCCTTTTGAACTCCACCGTATCCGGTTACTACCACCTCTTCCAGCATTTCGCTGTCGGTTGTAAGAACTACATCAATAGAGGTACGTCCATTTACAGGAATTGTTTGTGTGACCATTCCTACGTAACTAATTTGCAACGAGCCGTTAGAAGGTACATTTGTCAACGTGTACTTTCCGTCGATATCCGTTACGGTTCCTCTGCTTGCATCGCCCGCAACAATAACCGTTGCGCCAATAACTTCGAAACCTGTGTCGTCAGTTATTGTGCCGCTTACGGTAATGTTTTGAGCAGAAATAGATAAGGCAAATACGCTAAACAGAAGCGTGAATATGCCTTTCGCAAAAAGATTTTTTCTTTTCATTCTCTCTTGTTTTTAAATTAGTGATTTTTAGTTAATTATAAAAGTATTTAGTTACAACTGTTTTCAATGCTGAACTATGCTGTAGCTATTTGACGCAAAGATATGTTATTTTGTCAAAAGTTAATAATATTTTAACAAAAAAAATGATATGAGGCTATTTAATTTATAAAAAAAATAAGAAATAAATATCCGTTGGTTTCAAACCAACGGACACTTTACTAAATCGGATTCCAACCCTGTGCTTTCAATTCCATTTCCTGCCCGTCACGGGTAACCAAATAGTAACCGTCTTCGGGTTTGGTGATATGGCCAACGAGATGTATGCCGGGCAAAGCGGATGCCTTTTCGTGAAGCGATATGGGTACGGTAAAAAGTAATTCGTAATCTTCGCCGCCGTTGAGCGCTACGGTAGTAACATTCATATTGAACGTTTCGGCCATTACGGCGGTTTGATAATCAATCGGCAACCGTTCTTCGAAAATACGGCAACCCGTGTTGCTTTGCTTGCAGATGTGGATAATATCAGACGACAACCCATCCGACACATCAATCATCGCAGTCGGTAAAATATCGTGTTCCGCCAAGAACTGAACGATATCTTTTCGAGCTTCCGGCTTGAGCTGACGCTCGAGAATGTATTCTTTCCCCGAAAAATCGGGTTGAAAATCCGTTTTTCCACCAAAAACCGCTTTTTCGCGTTCCAGCAATTGCAAACCCATATAAGCCGCTCCCAAATCTCCCGAAACAAAAATGAGATCGGTATCTTTTGCGCCGCTGCGGTAAACGATTTTTTCTTCATCGGCAATTCCAATACACGTTATCGAAATTGAAAATCCTGTCAGAGAAGATGTTGTGTCGCCACCCACCAGATCAACGCCGTAAATCTCGCAAGCGAGTTGGATCCCGGCATAAAACTCTTCCAACTCTTCTACCGAAAAACGTTTCGAAATTCCCAACGAAACCGTTATCTGCTGCGGCTTTCCGTTCATGGCGTAAATATCGGAAAAGTTCACAACTGCCGATTTGTATCCCAAGTGTTTCAGCGGAACGTACGTTAAATCGAAATGAATGCCTTCCAGCAATAAATCGGTGGTTACGAGCGTTTGTTTTCCCGAATTATCGATAACCGCGGCATCGTCTCCCACGCCTTTCTTAGTGGTTGGTTGTGTGAGTTTTATGTTTTTGGTAAGGTGGTCAATCAACCCAAACTCACCGAGAGTGCTTATTTCTGTGCGCATATTTTCAGCTATTGGCTTTTAGCTGTTGGCTATTAGCTATGTTATGAATGAACAAACAGGCAAAGAGGTATCTCTGCCCGTTTACTAATTTACTGCCAACTTGTTTACTTAATTTTTTCCACTATCGCCCGCATAATTTCCGCCATTTTGGGCTGAGCAATTTTTGCGGCTTCCTGAACTTCTTCGTGCGAAACTTCCACGATTTTTCCAATCACGCCAAGGTCGGTAATGATGGAAAACGCGAGCACTTTCATCTTGGCGTGGTTGGCAACGATAACTTCGGGAACGGTGCTCATGCCCACGGCATCGCCGCCGATAATGCGCAACCAGTTGTATTCAGCGGGAGTTTCGAACGTTGGGCCTGAAAGTCCCACGTAAACGCCGTGTTGCAACTTGATGTTTTTCTCTTTCGCGATTTCCATCGCCATCAACCGGAGCTCTTTGTTGTAGGCTTCGCTCATATCGGGGAAGCGGGTTCCCAGTTCTTCGTGATTTTTTCCGTGCAGCGGATGTTCGGGAAACAGGTTTATGTGGTCTTCGATGAGCATAATGTCGCCCACATCGAAACTCGAATTCATTCCGCCGGCGGCGTTCGATACGAAAAGATACTCAATGCCCAGCGCCTTGAAAACGCGAACAGGGAAAGTTACCTGTTTCATGTTGTAACCCTCGTAGTAGTGGAATCGTCCCTGCATGGCGAGCACTCTTTTGCTGCCGAGCGTTCCGATGATGAGTTTTCCGCTGTGTCCTTCTACGGTTGAAACGGGAAAATTAGGGATTTCGGTGTATGAAATTTCGGTTTTGTCGTTGATTTCGCGGGCCAATTCGCCCAGTCCGGTTCCTAAAATAATAGCGGTGTTGGGTACATCGCCGATTCTATTTTTTAGATAATCGGCTGTTTGTTTGATAGCTTCTAACATGCTTGTTGATTTTTTTATTAAATGATTCTTTTTCGTCTTTTTCTAAAAATACTACTTCGATGGGAATGTAGTACAGTTTTTTCTTGAATTCTTCTTTCAGAAACGGCAATGCGCGAAAACGCACGGCATCTTTTTCGGTGGTTACGATAATTTTGTCGTCATCGTCCACATCCAGGGCGTTCATTTCCACGTCGATTTGCTCTATCTCTTCTTCCTTAAAATAATGGTGGTCGGGGAAGAACCTGGGATATAAATTGTAGGTTTTCAGTTCAAGTTTTTCTGTAAGCGGTTGTGGCGATGCGATGCCCGTAACCAAAAAAACGTGTTTTTTGCGCAAGTCGTCCGATTCCAGAATTTCGGGTTGAATTTCCGGAAACACGGGCGTGATATTTCCGTAATCGAATGTGGTGAAATACAAATCCTGATAAGGAAACATATCCAATCCGTTTTCGTAAATGCGAAAATCGATGGGCTGCATATCGCGGCTGCATTTGGTTACGATAACGATGTTGGCGCGGTCTTTTCCTTTTAACGGTTCGCGAAGGTATCCCGCCGGAAGCAGTTTGTCTTCGTAAACCGGACGATTGCTGTCCACCAGCAAGATAGATAGTGATGGCGTAACATATCTATGTTGAAAACCGTCGTCCATCAGAATTACTCCGGGGCGTTCTTCTATGTCGATAGACTGGATTTTTTCGATGGCGTTTTTCCGGTTTTTATCCACCACCACAAGCGTATCGGGAAACTTTTGTTTTATCTGAAGCGGTTCGTCGCCCACATCCTTAGGTTTGGAATCCACATCCACAATCCTGAAACCTTTGCTTTTCCGCTTGTAGCCGCGACTCAACACCGCCACTTTGTATCGCGACGATAACAGACTGATAAGATATTCTATGTGCGGCGTTTTTCCCGTTCCGCCCACCGTGATATTCCCAACGCAAATAATCGGAATGTCAAACTTGTGTTGTTTCAGGATTTTTGCATCAAACAATTTGTTTCGGAAAGCCACACCAAACCCGTACAACCACGATAGCGGCAGTAACGAACGGCGTATGTCGGGAATAGGCGAATCCATAGAACGGCTTTTAGCTTTTAGCTGTTGGCTATTGGCTTGGCGTTAGTGTGATGAAACGTTTTGAAACAATGAGTTTTATCTATTTTTCGTTTGCAATTTACCATTCAATCTTTCTGTACATATTGCTAATAGCTAACAGCCAACAGCTAACAGCTATTTTATATTCAAATCATAAGGAATGCGCGCCTGAATATAATCTTGGTCTTTGATGTTTTTCAGGAGCATAAACATATCGTAGCTTTCGCCCAGATAGCTTTTCAGCGTTTTGGCAGCGAGTTCTTCCTTGTTTTTATTGAAAATTTCTTCGAACGGCGATTTCATTCTCGGATATTCGAAAACGGCGTAGCTTTCTCCCAAATTTGCCAGTTCTGCGGCTATGCGGATGGCTTCGTCAACTCCGCCCAATTCATCCACCAGTCCGATTTCCTTGGCTTGATTTCCGGTCCAAACCCGGCCTTCGGCATATTTTGCCAGGCTGTCTTTGGGCATTCCGCGGCCGTCGGCGCATCGGGTAAGGAATAAATCGTAACCGCTGTTCACGTATGCTTGCATCATGGCGGCTTCCTGTGCATTAAAAGCCCGCGAAACATTTCCGAAATCGGAGAATTCGTTGGTTTTCACCACATCGGTATCAATGCCGAGTTTATCGAGCGTACCGCTAAAATTGGGTATCATACCGAAAATGCCGATAGAACCGGTAATGGTAGTTGGCTGAGCCACAATCTTATCAGCGTTGCAGGCAATGTAATATCCGCCCGATGCTGCCACATCGCCCATGGAAACCACCACCGGTTTTTCTTCTTTCAGGTCGGAAATGGCTTTCCAAATTTGTTCCGAAGCGTAGGCGCTTCCGCCGCCCGAATTTATGCGGAAAACCACCGCTTTAATGTCCTTATCTTTCCGGAGTTTTTCAATTTCGTTTACCACATATTTATCCTGAATGCCACTGGCTCCGCTACCTGACGTGATGTTGCCCACGGCATACAATAAACCGATGGAGTTGGTCGATTTTTTTATAACCTGCGTTTTTACCGACTTCATATTTGCCACCGTTGCCGACGGGATTTTAGCATCGGCGTCGATTTCGATCAACTCGCGAACGTAATTTTTCATTTCACTTTCGTAAAGAACGGTATCGACTAAATTTTGCGCCAGCAGAAAATCGGTATTTTTGAGCAACGGAAATTGGTTGGCAATGGAATCTACCTGTGTGGTTTCCATATTTCTGGATGCAGCGATATCGGTTTTCATCGATTCCCAGATATCGTTGATAAAAGAACTTACCTGTTCTCTGTTGGCGGCGCTCATTTCGGTTTGAGTGAACGGTTCGGCAAAAGATTTATACGTGCCCACTTTAAAAAGCTGCATTTCAACGCCCAACTTTTGCAGCGCATCTTTGTAAAACAACGGCATCGATGCCATTCCGTGCACATCGAGCATTCCCTGCGGATTTATGGCCACTTTATCGGCAACCGATGCCAGATAATATCCGCTTTGCGTGTAAGAATCGGCATACGCGACAATGAATTTTCCGCTTTCCTTAAAATCTTCCAGTTCTTGGCGTATTTCTGCCAAGGTGGCATTGGAAGCTGCAAAAATGCGGGGATCTAAATAAATTCCCTTTATTTTATCGTTGTTTTTTGCTTTGCGGATAGCTCCCACAATATCGTTCAAACCCAAAGCTGAAGGCATTCCGCCAATCAGTTCGGTAAAAGGGTCGCTTTCGGCAATGCGTTCCTGAATGGCGCCTTCGAGCCGCAGATTTAAAACAGAGTTATTTTCCAATACAAATGATTCTTGTTTGCCAAACGAACTCATCATCGATCCCATCATGGCAAACATGATCAGCATTGATATAAACGAGAAAATGAAACTCGCGATGATGAAGCCCAATGCCGATGCCAACATCATTTTAAAGAAATCTTTCATAAATTTGTGTTCTAAATTGATTGTAAGCACAAAAATAGAGAAAAAAGAATTACATTGCAATTGAAAACAATTACATTTTAGTTTCTTTATACTTGTAAGATAATTTATTATTGAAAAAATCGGGGTTCGTTCCACACAAATTGCTGCAGGAATAAAAATCACGAAAAAATAAATAAAAGTTAAAAAAACGTAATTGAGTAAAGAAAGTAACAAAACGATGCAACGTTTTTTCGTTTTTTCCATCTTTATTAATGTAAGCGATAAGCATGGATGATTCGCAGTTGATAGCCGCATGTAAGAAGCAGAACCGTAGTGCCCAAAAGGCATTATACGAGTTGTATGCTCCTAAAATGATGGCTGTTTGCCTGCGATATTGTCAGAATGACGAAACCGCGCGCGATTTGTTGCACGACGGTTTTCTGCAGGTGTTTACGCAAATAGGCTCGTATTCGGGCAAGGGTTCTTTTGAAGGTTGGTTACGCAAGATTTTTGTGAATTTGGCTCTCGAAAATTATCGGCAGGAGAAAAAGAAGTTTGATTTTTTGAACGATTACGGAAAAGATGAAACCGATTTTCTGGATACTCCCGAAGATGATTCTCTCGATATAGGCGATATTCCGCGGCAAGAACTCTTGAACATCATACACGGGATGCCCGAAGGATACAGAACGGTATTTAATCTGGTGATTTTCGAAGATGTTCCGCACAAGGAAATCGCTACTATGCTGGGAATTACCGAAAACGCGTCGCGGTCGCAATATTTTCGGGCAAAAACGCTGTTACAAAATAAAGTGCAATCAATATTGAAAAAGAAATATTTATAAACTTTCTATGAACCAAAAAGATATATTCAAAAACCAATTAAAATCGGCTTTCAGCGATTTTGAAGCTCCCGTTCCCGGCGATGGCTGGGAAAAACTGGAGCAATCGCTCAATGCCGCTGCCCGGGCAAAAATTGTCCGCCGCAATTGGTATATCGGTTCTGCTGCCGCCACTGCGGCCATACTGCTGGGTAGTTTGTTCTTCTTGAAATCGCCGCAAACTATCGAACAAAACGTTCCCATTCTCACGGAAGAAACTACTTTAGATAAAATAAAAAGTACCGATAAGCAGGATGTGCAGGTAGCCAAAGCAGACCCCAAAGTTGAAACTAAGAAAAGCAGTCAGCCCAAACTGGCCCGCCAAAAACAGGAAATTCTTGTTGCCAGGCAAACCGATAGAAGAGAATCGCCGGTAATAAGCGAAGTGGCAGAACAAGCTCCCGAAAAGATTGTGATTGTGGAGCAACCCGAAGAAAAGAAAGTAGTAGCAACAGAAGAGCGAAAAACGCAGCCCGAAGAAAAAAGAGTAGTTCAACCCAGTCAGGAAGAGATTGACCGGCTTATTCGGGAATTTGAAAATGCGGGCAAAACAGATGTTTTTGGAGGTTTAGCAGTTGGGGAGAGCAAAAGCAAGCCTTTGATGCTGGCGCTGAATGCAAAAGGCGGGCTAAGGGCGTCGCAGAAAACCGTGGTAAACAGCCCGATGACGTTGCGTAGCGCCAGCGTGGAAAACTCCGGAGAAAAACTAAACAATGATTTTTACTCCGGAAACGTGGGCAATAATTTGTCTGCCGGATACGGCAATGCCGGAATGCTGAACACCCGGAGCGTGGCCGACAATGTGTCTGAATTGGAGCACGACCAGCCGGTTTCATTCGGGTTTACCGTGTCGAAAACCCTTATCGATAGATTATCCGTCGAAACCGGATTGGTTTATACTTACCTGTTTTCGAAGGTGAAAAATACCAGCGTAGATTTTCGGAATCAGGAAACGCAACATTTTCATTACCTGGGCATTCCGCTCAATTTAAATTACAACATTGTCAATATCGGCAAATTGGGATTATTTACTTCGCTGGGAGGACTGATTGAAAAAGATGTGTACGGCAAGCGGCAATATCAGGCGCAGGTTACCAACGAATCGGGAAGTAGCGTGGGCGAAGAATGGGCTGTAAAGAAAATCAGCCAGAATAATCCGCAACTTTCGGTAAATGCCGGGGTGGGAGCGTTTTATCCCATTTACGGAGGTTTTAATTTGTACGGAAAAATTGGAGGTTCTTATTATTTCAACGCGAAAAACGATTATAAAACTATATATTCCGACAAAAAAATCGTTCTCGATTTGAATGCCGGCATCCGATTTGATTTTTAATGAATTCTAAATTTTTAATTAATTATGTATATGAGAAAATTGATTTTATTTTTTATTGCAGTAAGCCTTGGGCTTACAATGACTTCTTGTCTTGATGGCAATCAGAACTTTAGTGAATCGAACATTGTGTATATCGATCAGGCAAGTGGTGTTATATATGGCAAAACTCTTAACGGCAGATTTATTACATCGGATAAAATGATGCTGATGGAACCGGGTACTTTTAAGTTTTTCCATTATAATTGGGAAGAAAGTTATGGTTATACACCAATAGGCGGCAATGTAAATGCTAATAAAGTTGGTATTCAGGGAGATGTGGTTGATATTAAAGATACTTTTCTGCGAATGACTCCGGTTACGGAAGTTGAAAATCCACTCCATTTCACCGAAATAAGAAGACCTGCGTTTGATTCCGAAGGTGTTTACTTTGGCGATAAATGGCTTTTCGAATATTATTTTATGGGTAAAGAAGGCGAAACGCCTGTTGTTACTTTCAACAAAAGAAACACAACAGAACAATATCCCGATGAAATAAAAATTGATATTCGTCTTTCCAAAACGGGAACACCGAAAGAAGGCGCTACCGAAAAAGCAATGGGAGACCTGATTGCCGTTGATATGCGGGCATTGAGACAAATGTATGCCGGACAAAACAAAGATGTCAATATTAAATTTTACTATTACGTGAAAGATAGAGAAGAATTGCTCGAATCTCAAGTTTATAGTATGAAAATGAAAAGTTCGGCTCAATAATTCACGTGAATATAAATAATGCCAACAAAAAAGCTGCCTCCAAATTGGGCAGCTTTTTTTCGTATCAATAGGTAAGGAAGAAAATTATTCTTCGCTTTTTGCTTCTTCAGCTTTCGCTTCGGCAGCCGGCTCTTCTGCAGGAGTTTCAACCTTTGCTTCTTCCGTTGCATTTGCTTCAGTTACAGGTTCTTCCTTTACTTCGGCTATAACAGCTTCTTCGGTTTCAGCAGTGGCAGCTTCCTCTTTTTTAGCTTTAGCTTTGGCTTCTTTTTTGAAAGCGGCAACTTTTTGGTTATCGAGTTTTTCTTTCAAAGCAGCCAGTTCTTCGATATCGCCCAGCGTAGTTTTTTCCATTACGGGAGTTACCATGGCAGACGGCTGGCTTTCTTTCTTGCCCTGACGTTTTCCTCCTCTTCTGCTTTCGTCACCGCCTTGCGCGTCTTCGTGAATACGGCTGTGCGAAACGATAATGCGTTTGGCGTCTTTGTTGAATTCGATAACTCTAAATTCCAGTTTGTCGTCAACCTGCGCTTGCGAACCGTCTTCTTTTACCAGGTGTTTCGGAGTGGCAAAACCTTCAACGCCGTAAGGCAATGAAATTACCGCGCCTTTATCCACAAATTCGAGAACGGTGCCTTCGTGAACCGAACCGGCTGTGAAAATGGTTTCGAATACATCCCACGGATTTTCCTCCAGTTGTTTGTGTCCGAGGCTTAAGCGACGATTTTCTTTGTCGATTTCAAGAACCTGAACTTCGATGGGAGCACCAATTTCGGTAACTTCGCTCGGGTGTTTGATCTTTTTCGTCCACGAAAGGTCAGAAATGTGGATCAAACCTTCAACGCCTTCTTCAATTTCAACGAACGCGCCAAAGTTGGTGAAGTTGCGAACGGTTGCTGTGTGCGTGCTTCCAACGGGATATTTTTCTTCGATATTTTCCCATGGATCGGGTTTGAGTTGTTTAACGCCCAACGACATTTTGCGGTCTTCTTTATCGAGCGTAAGAATCACGGCTTCCACATCGTCGCCCACTTTCATGAAGTCTTGTGCGCTATGTAAGTGCTGTGTCCAGCTCATTTCCGATACGTGGATCAAGCCTTCAACGCCGGGAGCCACTTCAACAAATGCTCCGTAATCGGCGATAACAACCACTTTTCCTTTCACAATGTCGCCCACTTTCAGCGTATCGTCCATAGCATCCCACGGATGAGGAGTCAATTGTTTCAGGCCGAGAGCGATACGTTTTTTGTCGTCATCGAAATCGAGAATTACCACGTTGATCTTGTCGTCCAATTTCACCACTTCGTCCGGATGCTGGATGCGTCCCCACGAAAGGTCGGTGATGTGGATCAGGCCGTCAACGCCGCCCAGGTCAACGAATACGCCGTAGGAAGTGATGTTTTTAACCACACCTTCGAGTACCTGGCCTTTTTCGAGTCTCGAAATAATTTCTTTTTTCTGTTGTTCCAGTTCTTCTTCGATAAGAGCTTTGTGCGAAACAACCACGTTTTTGAACTCAGGATTGATTTTTACTACCTTGAATTCCATTGTTTTGTCAACGAAGATGTCATAATCGCGAATCGGCTTCACGTCGATTTGCGAACCCGGCAAGAATGCTTCGATGCCGAACACGTCAACGATCATACCGCCTTTGGTGCGGCATTTGATGTAGCCTTTGATTACTTCGTTGTTTTCAAGCGCTGCGTTTACGCGATCCCAAGAGCGCGAAGCGCGTGCTTTTTTGTGCGAGAGAATAAGTTGTCCGTTTTTGTCTTCCTGGCTTTCGATATAGACTTCTACTTCGTCGCCGATTTTCAATTCGGGGTTGTACTTAAACTCGTTTGTTGATACAACGCCATCCGATTTGAATCCGATGTTTACAACCACTTCGCGTTTGTTCATGGAGGTAACAATACCGTTTACCACTTCTTTGTCGTTGATTTTGCTCAACGTGTTGTCGTAGCTTTCGGTAAGTTTTTCTTTGTTCTCTTTGGTGTAGACTTCACCTTTTGCGTACGCATCCCAGTCGAATTCCTCTATGGGAGCCACAGTTTGTAAATTGTCTGTCATTTGTTGTTTAAAAATTAATAATTTAAATAAGTTAGACTTTATATTGTCGAAAAAAACGGTGCAAAGATAGTTGGTTTTTTGTTAATAACCAATTCTTTGCACCGTTAATTTTAAAAATAAAATTATGGCGTTCGAGAATATGTGCAGTGAAAAGTTTACAGCAGTAATCCTTCCTGCACTTCTTTGCGTGTGCCTATGCCGGCGATGGTTTCTACCAATTGCAACGCAAAATCGAAAACGAGGCCGGGACCTTTTCCCGTAATAATATTATCGGAAACCACCACTTTTTCGCCGGTGGCGATTGCGCCAATTAATTCAGGTTCGAAACCGGGATAAGTTGTGGCTTTTTTCCCGTCGAGAAGGCCTAATCCGCCCAGAACCATTGGTGCGGCGCAAATGGCGGCTACGTTTTTGCCTTGTTCTGCAAATTCTTTAACGTGTTTTTTCAACTCTTCGTGTTCGTTGAGGTGTTTTGCGCCGGGCATTCCACCGGGAAGAACTAACACATCAACATCCGCAAAGTCCAGTTCGGAGAAAGTTTTGTCTGCTAAAACGGTAATGTTGTGCGCTCCGGTTACATGTTTGTCGTCTGATATCGATACGGTTTCTACCGGAATTTGCGCTCTTCTCAAAATGTCAATCGTTCCCAAGGCTTCAATTTCTTCAAAACCGTTGGCTAAAAATAATGCTACTTTTTTCATTTCAGTTAAATATTTAGAGTGTTGGGATAATAAAGCCAGGAGCCAGGACGGATAGACAATAGACTTTTAGACGATAGACTTTGGCGTAAATTTGATGCTAATAGCCAATAGCCAAACGCTAATTCAGATTGAACCGATAGGTGATGGTTCCCTGCTGATTGTTGGTGGAGTTTATCGCATTGAACCGGGTTCGGCGGGCGGCGCGAAGCGCTTCGTTTCGAAGTGAATTGTTGGGAGTATTTGTTCCGCGTCCAATTTCGGCGTTTATAACATTTCCGCGCGGGTCAACCGTGATGTTCACAACTACCGTTCCGTAATCGTTTACCGAGTAATTGGGCTGGGCTAAACCACCTGAACCCAAACTGCGGCCACCCAAATCGAACGTGCCAATTCCACCTATTCCCGATGTGGCTCCCTGCGAAGCATTTCCCGTGGAAACGCCCTGTGTTCCTGTGCCTTCTGTTTCACCCCGGCTACCTGAATTCTCACCGAACAATCCGCTCATTTGCTGATTGATCTCCCGTTTCCGGGCTTCTTCTTCGCGCTGCCGGCGTGCGGCCTCTTCTTGTAAACGACGTTGCTCGGCTAATTGTTCGCGGCGACGGCGTTCTTCTTCGCGTTGAGCGGTAACGTCTATGGTGGGTTCGGTATTTTGAGTGATCAACGGTTCGTTAGGTGAGTATTCGGGAACGGATGGTGTTTGCTGCGCCGGTACCGGAACAATTTCGTTCATGGGTGATTCCGTTGTGCCAAAGGCGTCTTCCACGTTTCCGAACATCACGGGGATGCCTTCCAACTCTTGCGGCGGAGTGTATAATTTAAAATAAGAGAATAACAGCAGCAACAGGAGCAGCACGGCAAAAATGGCTGTCCCGATAATCCCTGATATTTTTTCTCTTGTAATTGTCATTGATTGATCTTTGTCAAAATACTGAACTTTGACAGAGTTGAGAATTCTTCGTTTAATTCGGCCTCGTCATCAGCACCATTTTAAACTGGTTCTGATTGGCAATATCCAGAATTTTCACAATTTCCCGATAAGGCACCTCCTCATCGGCATACAGCGCCACGAAAATATCCGGTTCGGCAGAGTAAACCGATTGCAAAAACGGCGTGATCTGCTCGAAAGTGACCGGGCGTTCGGTTTCGTTTGCATTCGCAACATAATAGGTTAGGTTCTTGTCGATAGTTACCCGTGTAATGGGTTTTGCCTGAGCCTGTTGTTGCGCTTTGGGAAGCAAAACTTTTATAGCGTTGGGCACCACAATGGTGGACGTTATCATAAAGAAGATAAGCAACAGAAATATCACGTCAGTCATGGATGCCATGCTGAAGCTTGCTTCTACGTTGAATCGTTGTTTTAATGCCATCTTTTTAAGCTTAGAGCGTTGGGCAAGGGCGTTGGGCAACAAGCTAACAGCTAATAGCCAACGGCCGATGGCCTTTTATACTGCCGGTTCGTTCAAAATATCCATAAATTCCATAATCCGCATTTCCAGCTTGTTTACAATGCCTTTTATGCGGGTGGTGAGGTAGTTGTATGCAAACAACGCGATAATTCCCACGATAAGCCCGCCAACGGTTGTTACCAGCGCTTCGTAAATACCCGTCGATAAAATATTCACATCCACATTTGCTCCGGCGCTGGCCATGCTCATAAAAGCCTTAACCATTCCGGTAACGGTTCCCAGAAACCCGATCATAGGCGCACCCGATGCGGTGGTAGCCAGTAGCGGCAATCCTTTTTCCAGTTTGGAAATTTCGATATTTCCCTGGTTTTCTATCGCCGACATCACATCTGCCGTGGGCCTGCCCAAACGGGAAATCCCTTTTTCAACCATTCTCGCCGACGGCGTGTTGGTATTGCGGCAAAGCGTCATGGCCGTCTCGATCTTCCCGTCGAGAATGTAATCCTTTATGCGGTTCATAAACGAGTTGTCTTCTTTTCCTGCTTTGTTTATCACCAGCGTTCGTTCAATAAGAACGTACACCGACAGGAGCAAAAGCACCAACAAAACAATCATCAGCCAGCCCCCTTTAAATGCAAGGTCTAAGGCGTTCATTGAAGTAGCAGGTTCAACCGCAGTAGTTATTTGTTGCAAGGTATCTTGAACCGGAGCAATTTGTAACAAATTCATTGAGTCAATTTTTTAAACTATGTAAAGATAATAATATTCTATTGTCTTGCATTTTCCGTAGGCGTATTTAAACAATTTTTATAAGCTTTAATTGTTTTTTCCAAACCCAGGTAAAGCGCGTCGCTGATAAGCGAGTGTCCGATAGATACCTCCTTGAGCCACGGAATGTTTACGTAAAGGTAATTCAAGTTCTCCAGATTCAAGTCGTGGCCGGCATTTACGCCCAATCCCAGCTTCTTGGCAAGTGTTGCTGCCTCAACATAAGGGGCAACCGCCTTTTCCCTGTCAGTTTTGTATTCTTCGGCATAAGGGCCGGTGTACAGTTCAATTCGGTCTGCGCCTATTTTCGATACCATTTTTATCATTTCCAGATCGGTATTCACAAAAATGGAAGTGCGAACGCCCATCGATTGAAACTCGTTGACCACTTCGGTCAGGAAATCTTTGTGTTCAATGGTATCCCAACCGGTATCGGACGTCAGTACGTCGTGGGCGTCGGGAACCAGCGTTACCTGCGTGGGGCGTATTTTTTTTATCAGCGACACGAATTCCGGAGAAGGATTTCCTTCGATGTTGAATTCCGTTGTAACTTTGGGCTGCAAGTCATACACATCGGCATAACGGATGTGGCGTTCGTCGGGGCGGGGATGCACAGTAATGCCTTCAGCTCCAAATAGCTGGCAGTCGAAGGCGACCTGCAGCACATCAGGAATATTGCCTCCCCTCGAATTTCGCAGCGTGGCAATTTTATTGATATTTACACTTAGTTTTGTCATTATTCTCGTAAAAATAAACCGGTATTCTTTTTCGATGCGGAACGATAAAAAGCCGGTTAAAGCCATTTATTATCCAAAAAATTCCCATCTTTGTAAAACGTTACAAAATTAATACGAAATAACGGTTTTGCCTAAGAACAGATGAAAGATTTTATCACACGTCAGATAGAAAAACAATCGGTATCGTTTACGCCGGAGAACTTTCTGGGGCTTTCAGACACGGAAAACTCGCTCATCATCCTGGAAATTCCGCTGGTGGATTATACAATTACCGATATTGCCCGCATTGTAGAAAGCAACAACGCGCGGGTTATGAATCTGTTTGTTCTTCCGGTGGCCGATGGAAATACGCTGATAATTTCCGTTAAACTGAATTTATTGGATATTTCGACTGTCCTGATGAGTTTCGAGC
>CAKTUP010000034.1 GCA_934621705.1 uncultured Petrimonas sp. | reverse complement strand
TATAATTATGTTTTCCGGAATAGTTGAAGAAGCCGCAACCGTAGTTGCTTTGGAAAAAGACAAAAGCAACCTGCACATCACGTTACAATGTTCGTTTACGAATGAACTGAAAATCGACCAAAGCATCGCCCACAACGGAGTTTGCCTGACGGTAGTTTCCATTGACGATGACAAATACACCGTAACCGCCATTCAGGAAACGCTCGACCGCTCCAACCTCGGACTGCTGAAAGTGGGCAGCAAAGTGAACCTGGAACGGAGCATGAAAATGGACGGCCGGTTAGACGGGCACATCGTGCAAGGACACGTTGATCAAACTGCCATTTGCACCGATGTTACCGAAGCCGGCGGCAGCTGGTACTACACTTTCCAATACGATTTCGATAAAGAAATGGCAAAAAAAGGATACCTGACGGTAGATAAAGGTTCGGTTACCGTAAACGGCGTAAGCCTTACCGTGGTAACGCCCACAGAAGACACGTTTAAAGTAGCCATCATTCCTTTCACACACGAAATGACCAACTTCCACCAAATAGAAAAAGGCACGGTGGTGAATCTGGAATTCGATATTATCGGCAAATACATCAGCCGCATAGTGGCTTTGCAATCGTAAACCTGCAACATATGGATTTTCTTGAATTTGTTTCCTCTCGCCAAAGCGATCGCGCTTTCGACCCCAACCGTCCGGTAGAAAAAGAAAAGCTGGAGCGCATCCTCGAAGCAGCCCGCCTGGCGCCTTCGGCGTGCAACGCGCAACCGTGGCACATGATCGTGGTGGACAACCCCGAACTGAAAAACAAAGTGGCCGACGCCACTTCCGAACGCATATTGGGAATGAACCATTTTACCAAACAGGCGCCGGTTCATATTTTGCTAGTAGAAGAAAAAGTGAATCTCACATCGGGAATCGGTGGCTGGGTAAAGCAAAAAGATTATGCGCAAATGGATTTGGGCGTCGTAGCGGCGCACATTGTGCTGGCCGCCCACGCCGAAGGGTTGGGTTCCTGCATCGTGGGGTGGTTCAACGAGCCCAAAATGCGTGAATTGCTGTCCATCCCCGATTCCAAAAGAGTATGGCTGGATATTATTATCGGTTACAGCGTTCAACCCGTACGTGCCAAGAAGCGCAAAGCGTTCAACGAAATAGTTTCCTACAACAAATATAAAGCGTAGAGCCTTGGGCGTTGGGCAAAGGGCACAACCCTCACTCATTCTCCAAGTCTCCCGTCGCCATGTCGCCAAATCTGCTTATAGTGCCCCGTACCTTATAAAAAATCCTCAACTTTAATCTTTTTAACACGAACTTTCTGTTCTTTTGTTGGTTGCATCGCAAAAAAATATCATCTTTGTACCCTAAAACAAATTATGAAACAATCGACCAACATCTTGTTGATTTTAATGAAAAAGAATGAATATAACAGCTAAACGTTTTCTCCCGTTAATCGCTTTCTTCACTATCGCTTTCGCAGCCGTTGCGCAACAGGTAGGTTCCAATTCGCCTTACGGCAGATACGGTTACGGCCTTTTATCCAACCAGTCGTTTGGCGCATCCGAAGCTATGGGAGGAATAAGTTACGGATTAAGAAGAAGTCAACAGGTAAATCCGGGGAATCCGGCATCGTATTCCAAACTCGATTCACTCACTTTTATTTTCGATTTGGGCGTATCCGCGCATTACGCTTCTTTTAGCGATGGGCTGAACAAGCAAAATTTCTACAACGGAAACCTCGATTACATAGCCATGCAGTTTCCTCTTTTAAGAAAAGTAGGCGCCAGCGTGGGACTTATGCCGTATTCCAAAGTGGGATATAATTTCGGGCAAACGCGTTCGCTTTCCGATATCGTTTACGAAGAAGTTTTTCGGGGAACGGGCGGATTGAGCCAGATTTATGCCGGAATTGCGTATGAGCCCATAAAATATTTCTCCGTGGGAGCCAATGTTTCTTATCTTTTCGGAAATTTCAGCTACAGCAGCGTATCGGTACCCAGAACGGCAACCGGCGCCACCATTGGCCAGGAAAAGAAACAATATTCCATCCGCGATTTAAAATACGATTTCGGCGCGCAGTTTACACTGCCCATCGATAGAGTTAGCTCACTGACGGTTGGAGCCGTGTTCAGTCCGAAATTGACTTCGAAAGCCGACGTGTATGCCACAGAAATGATGTACCAATCCGATCCTTATTCCAGTCCCTATCAGGTGCCAAGCGAAGTGTTGCGCGACGATACGCTCGCCAATCAGCAATTCCAGTTGCCCAATACATACGGATTGGGTGTAACTTATTCCAACACCAATCTCCTGCTCGGAATTGACGGTACTTTCCAGCAATGGAGCGGATTGAATTATCCCGATGTGCTGGACGGATTAACCACTCAAAATCGTTTCAACAATGCATATAAAATAAGCGCCGGCGGTGAGTACGTTATCGACCCCTACAGCCGTAATTTCTTTAGCAGAATGCGTTTCAGAGCGGGCGTTTCCTACGGAAATTCATACACCAACGTCAGTGTTTACAATCCGGCTAATAATGCAAGCGCAGGTGTTGGAGGATTTAAGGAGTACGGCATAAACATCGGATTGGGACTGCCGTTCAGGGATTCGTTGTCCGGCAGGCTGTCTCTGCTCAACATCGGATTCGGTTACACCACCCAGCGTCCCGATTTGCAATATATGATCAAGCAAGATATGTTTAAAGTATCCTTGAATATGAATATCAACGAATTTTGGTTCTTCAAAAGGCAATTTAACTAACTTTTTATATCTTTGCAACGTTTAAAACAAGGCACGGATTAAACTATTTATTTAACATTTTGTCCTATTAGCAACCAAAACAGGAATAGAAAACAAATTAAAAAAGAATGAATATGAAAAAATTATTATTATCAGGATTCCTTGCAATTGCAACCATTGCAGGTCTTAGCGCCCAAAAAGCAGGCTACGATCCGGTAAAAGCTCCCTTCGGACACGGCGAAGACAGCGTAAAATGCCGTATGAATTTGAGTCTTATGTCAACATCGGCAAAGGCTGAAAATTATAAGGAAGCACTGGCGTCGTGGAACGCTGTTTATGAAAATTGTCCCGCATCCAGCAAGAATATTTATATTTACGGCCCCCGTATTTTCAAAAGTTTATATGCTTCGGAAACCGATGCCGCCAAAAAGAAACAATATCTCGATAAAACAATGGAGATATACGATTCGCGTTTGAAATATTATACAGACGATAACAGAGGTACGGTTTTAGCGTATAAAACTTACGATTATATGGAAATGATGGACGACAAAGCCGATTCCAAAATAATCTACCAATGGTTAGGCGAAGCTCTTAAGGAAATGAAATCGGATATGGAGCCAAAAGATGCTTATTCTTATTACATGGTTCACTCCCTGACACAATTTTTGCAAGATCAGTCCAAAAAAAATCAGTATATTACCGATTATTTTACCATTACTGGTTATGTTGACGAAGCCATCGGCAAAGCAAACGCAGCTAACGATCAGGCGAATGCCGATTACCTGGGATTGGTGAAAGAAGGCATTGTGAAAGCATTTATAAGCAGCGGCGCCGGCGATTGCAAAACGCTGACTGAATATTATGCCGATAAAGTGGAACCAAACAAAGGCAATAAAGAATTCCTCAACGAGGTGATTACCGCATTAAGCTCCGTTGGTTGCAGCGACTCCGACCTGTATTTTACTGCAGCCGAATACATCTACAAACTTGAGCCAACTGCAGGAGCAGCCATCGGTTTAGCCAATAAAGCCCTGAGAGATAAAGATTACGATACAGCCGTGAAATATTATTCAGACGGCGCTAAAATGGAAACCGACAAAAACAAAGCATCCGATTACATGATGCAATTGGCCGGAATTTTCTCCAACCAGCGTAATTTTGCCAGAGCTCGTCAAGCAGCTAACGAAGCGCTGCAATACAACCCCAACAACGGTTCGGCTTATATTCTTATCGGACAATTATACGCATCATCTGCTCAAAATATTTTCCCCGAGGCTGAAAAAAGAGGATTGGTTTTCTGTGCAGCGGTTGACAAGATGCAAAGAGCAAAAGCAGTTGACCCAAGCGTTACAGCCGAAGCCAATCGCTATATCAACACATATTCCGGTTATTTTATGGACACCGAAACTGCTTTTATGATGGGTATCAAAGCCGGTGAATCTGTATTCATCCCCGGATGGATAGGTGAAACAACCACCGTGAGACTGAAATAAAAACATTAGATGATTTGTTGAAAAAACAATCAGACATACAACTATTTAAAAACATAACAACCGCAGTTTTTGTGGTTGTTATGTTTCTTTTTATCGTATCGTGCGGAAAAAAAGAAGAGAACCTGCTCAACTTGAAGTTTGACCCGGAAACGATGCCGTCGATGGTAACCGATTCGGCGGTACAGTTCATTTCCGATTCGGGAAGAACACGATACAAAATAATTGCAGATGTTTGGGCAGTTTACGACAAAGCCAAAGAGCCTTTCTGGTATTTTCCCGAAGGCTTTTACCTGGAAAGATTTGACGATAAGTTCAACATAGAGGCCACTATTGCTGCCGACACGGCCTGGAATTACACGGCTAAAAAGCTGTGGCGTTTAAAAGGCAACGTGGATGTCAGAAATATGGAAGGCCACGAATTTAAGAGCGACGAGCTTTTTTGGGACCAAACAACGGCTAAAATCTATTCCGACAACTATATCGAGATAAAACGCGGAGCGCTTGAACTGAAAGGATACGGTTTCGAGTCGAATCAACAAATGACCAATTATCGGATTTTAAAGCCGCACGACGGTAAACTTCCGTTTGAAGAAGGCAGGGGCGAACCCGACTCGATGCCATTGCAACCCGATTCAATACAACAATAGTTATAATCTTAAAACACAAGAATGGCTTTTACATCGTTACTAAGCTGGTGGTTTATTCTGCTGTTTCTGTCGGCGTTTTTCTCCGGTATGGAAGTGGCGTTTGTGTCGTCGGATAAGCTGCGCTTTGCAATGATACAAAAAAACAAAGGGTTCTACAACCTGATGCTGAATACCATATACAGCCATCCGCGCCAGTTCCTGTCCACGCTTCTGCTCGGAAACCTGCTTGTTCTGGTGGGTTTTATGTATTTGTCGTTGCTGATAGCATTCCCCTACATCAAACAAAATATCACGCAAAACACGTTTCTCACTTTTTTGCTCATAATTTTGGGAGCAACGGTTGTCATCCTGTTCAGCGGAGAATTTTTTCCGCGTGCCGTGTTGGCGCGAAAGCCCAATTTTTGGGTTCAGGTGTTGCTTATCCCAGCTTTCTTTTTCTACATACTGCTTTTTCCGGTTGTTAAAATCTTTTCATCCTTTTCTAAAATCGTTTTGGAACTTTTCGGCGTGAAGTCCGACGAAACAAACGAAAACGCGTTGGGACGCCTGGAATTGGATTCGTACGTGCGAAAAGGCTTCGAGGAAATTTCCGATGAAACGGAAGTGGATTCCGAAGTGAAGATTTTTAGAAATGCGCTCGATTTCTCGTCCATGCGCGTGCGCGATTGTATGGTTCCCCGTGCTGATATCGTGGCCATTAACGTGGATGAAAGTATTGAGAAATTGAAAGATTTGTTTATCGAAACCGGAATTTCACGGATTCTGGTTTACGGCGAAGACATCGACGATATTGCCGGTTACATTCACGTGTGGGAAATGTTTGATGTTCCGCCGGATTGGACAAAGAGCATTGCCACCGTATCTTTCGTACCCGAAAGCATGCAGGCCAACAAGCTGATGAACGACCTTATGCAACAGCGGAAAAGCATTGCCGTTGTTGTGGACGAGTTTGGTGGTACATCGGGCGTGGTAACAATAGAAGACCTGGTGGAAGAAATATTCGGCGATATCGAAGACGAATACGACAGCAAATCCCGATTTGTGAAACAAGAAAGTGACAACGAATATGTGCTTTCCGGGCGTGTGGAAATTGACACCTTAAACGAAGATTTCGGGTTGGACATTCCCGAATCGGAGAGTTATTCCACCGTTGCCGGCTTTTTACTGCACCACACGCAGCGTTTCCCAAAAACGTATGAAACCATAATCATCGATAAATACACCTTTAAAATACTGAAAGTTACCGCACGAAAAATAGAAGTGGTGAGGTTGATTGTTGACGAAATTGCCAATTAGTAATTACGAATGACCAATACCCAATACCCAATACGAAGGCAAAGCCATCGTCTCCCGCATCCATCACCCATCACCAAAATAACTTTTTCCCGAAACATAATGTTATCTTTCTAATTTTTACTAACTTTGCACTCTTGTTTAAAAGAAAATAAAATATTAATCTGTTTATCAAAAATTTAAGATAGTTAAATGGCTACACTTCAGAAGATTAGAGATAAAGGTGTGCTTTTAGTCGCCATTATCGGTATCGCGTTGCTTGCATTTATTTTGGGCGATTTACTCACCTCGGGAAACACGTTGTTTGCCAAATCGCGCGACAAAGCCTTTGTTGTTAACCGGCAGGTAGTTTCCACCCAGGAATATGCCAATAGAATAGCGGAATGGGAAAACTTTCAGAAAATGATCAGCGGCCAGACTTCGCTGGACGAAAATACCACCCAGCAGATAAGAGAAGCCGTTTACGACCAGATGGTTCGCGAACGGATGCTCGATGATCAGGCTGCAAAACTTGGCCTGGCAGTTTCGAAAGAAGAAATAAACGATCTTGTGCACGGTGAAGCCATATCGCCTCTGTTGCAGCAACTTCCGTTTTTCCTCGATCCGCAAACCGGAATGTTTGACAGAGAAGGCCTCATACAATTCTTATCAACCGTGAACTCACCCGTGGAGTCGCTTCAACCCGAAGAAAGAGCCGTTGTGGAACAATACAAGCAAGTTTGGCTGTTTATCGAAAATATGGTTAAATACCAGCGTTTGCAGGAAAAATACACTTCGTTGCTCAGCAATGCGGTGATGGTAAACGATGTGGAAGCAAAAAATACGTTCGACCTGTCGCAGCAAAATGCCGATATGGCTTACGTGATGAAAAGCTATTTCACCATTCCCGATTCGACCGTTACGGTTACCGAACAGGAAATACGTTCGTTTTACGACAAAAACAAAAATTCTTTCAGAATGAACGTGCCGATGGCGAAAGTTACTTATTTCACCAAGGAAGTCATTCCCAGCGATGCCGATTTTGCCGACATTGAAGCTCAGGCAAACGAAGCCTATCAAAAATTGGTGGAAGCTGAAAATCCAGCTCCTGTTGTTGCCGATTATTCCGATATGCCTTTCAGGGACGTTTATCTTGCGGCCAATTCGCTGACGGAAGAACAGAAAAGTTTCGTGGAATCTGCATCGGTTTCCGAAATAAAAGGCCCCGTTCGAGAAGGCAACGCGTACAATATCTATAAACTAATCGACAGAACAACCGCTCCCGACTCTGTTCACCTGCGCATGATGGCCATTCCCGATGCTTCTATGATGGGGCAAGACAGCATTGTTACCCATTTCGTAGACAGTATCTTCAACGAGATAAGAGGTGGAAAATCGTTTGCCGAAGTGGCCAACAGCCTCAATCCGCAGTCAAACGGCGGCGATGTGGGCTGGGCGCGCGAAATAGACTTGGCACAAGTGGGCACGGATATGGTGAAAGCTGTTTTCGGCGCTCCCGTGGGACAGCCGCAACGGATAAAAGTTCCCGGGCAACAAGTTATTTTCCAGGTGGAAGAAAAATCGTCGCCAGTTCAAAAATTCAAAATAGCCACCATTCATATGCCCGTTATCGTGAGCGAAAAAACGTCTAACAACGTGGATAACGAGCTCAATCAGTTTGTTTCTGACCCCAACGTGAGCAAGAATTTCAACGAGCTTGCTGCCGAAAAAGGATATTTCGTGATGCCCGATACACGCGTTTCGGCCAACGATTTCTCCTTGATGCAGATTCCGGGTTCGCGCCAGATCGTTACGTGGGCGGTGAACGAAAAGAAGATGGGAACCGTTCGCAAATTCGATATCACCAACATGCGCGTTGTTGCCCGTGTTGACAGGGTTTATCCCGCCGGAACGGCGCCGTTGTCAGAAGTGTCGTCGAGCATCCGCTCCCGTTTGAGCAACGACAAGAAAGCCGAAAAAATTATCACCGATCTGACTGCCAAAAATCTGACCAGCCTTGATGCGTACGCCACGGAAATGCAATCGAATGTGGACACGGTAAAATTCGTGAATTTCACCACGCAAAACATCACCGGACTGGGATTTGAGCCTGCACTAAACGCATTTTCGGCTTATGCTCCGCTCAACACCATTACCGCTCCGACAAAAGGAAATATGGGCGTTTACGTGATAAACGTACTGAACCGCACGCCGGGAACCGAGCAATACGACGCCGATAATCAGAAAATGCTGATGCAAAGCAACAATGCATATATGTTGCAAATGCAGTCGATGGAATCGTTGAAAAATAAATTGAAAGTGGAGGATAATCGTTTCGTGTTCTTCTAAATTTCTTTGGGACACGATTGCCTTTGGCTTCGTAATACATAAGCAGCAGCTAATTTTCGGATTAGCTGCTGCTTGTTTTTTGTGCTAAAGGAAAGTAACAGTTTTCGTCTCTCGGTTACCCCTCCTTAATCCTCTTCAAATACTCATACACATCGCGTTGCGCCCGCACGGGAGGATTGTCATCACGTTTAAACACGTTTTCCAGTTTTTCGTTCAGCCACACGGCGCTGGTGTTGTCCTGAAGCTGGATGAGGAGTATGTCGATAATCTCGCGTTTCAGCTTTTCGGAAAACAGGGGGAACGCTGCCTCTATGCGGCGGTGCAGGTTGCGCTCCATCCAGTCGGCCGACGTGAGATACACGTTTTCTTCGCCGTTGTTGTAAAAATACCACACGCGGCTGTGTTCCAGGTAGGCATCCACAATGCGGGTGATCTTTATGTTTTCGCTGTACGGCTGATTGGGAACCAGGCAGCAAATTCCGCGAATGATCAGATCGATTTTTACACCTGCTTCGCTGGCTCGGTACAACGCATTTATCATTCCTTTGTCTTCCAGACTATTCATTTTCAGAATAATCCGGCCTTCGCCACCGTTTTTCACGTTTTCAATTTCGCGCTCGATCATGCGGTTGATTTCGGGAACCATATTGAATTGCGCCACCAATAAATGCTTGAAGTCGCGCATGTGCGGCTTGCCTTCCAACACGCGAAAAACTTCGTCTATTTCGTGAATAAGTTCTTTGTTGGACGTCAACAATCCTTTATCGGAATAGATTCGGGCGGTTTTTTCGTTGAAGTTTCCGGTTCCCAGATACGCGTAACCTTTTATGGGTTCTTTGGCATCGTTGCTGCGTTTACGCACGTAAGCCAGTTTGGCGTGCACTTTCAATCCCGGCAGGCTGTAGATGATCTTTATTCCGGCCTGTTGCATCAGTTCCGACGACAGGTAATTGTTCTCCTCGTCGAACCGGGCTTTCAGTTCCACGAAAACGGTTACCTTTTTTCCGTTTTTCGCCGCGCTAATCAGGCTGTTTATCACCGCCGAGTTTTCCGCTACGCGGTATTGCGTAACTTTAATTTCCAACACTTTGGGGTCGAAAGCAGCTTGCAGCAGAAATCGGAGCAAATAGTCGAACGATTGATACGGAAAATGCAGCAAAATATCCTGCTTGCGGAGCACGCTTAAGATATTGGTGTTGTTCTCCAGTTCCGGCACGCGAAGCGGCTGCGGTAATTTCTGTTTCAGTTTGTCGCCCACGGGATTGGGCAGTTTCATCAGTTCCGCCAGGTTCAGATAGCGCCCGCCTTTCAGCAGCTCTTCCTCTTCAATTTCGTAGGTTTCGCACAGGTATTTCAGGAAATAATCGGGCATATCCTTGTCGTACTGAAAACGGGTGACAGCGCCGATCTTGCGTTTTCTTACCTTTCTTAATATCTTTTCGGCAATGTCTTTCTGGTCTTCGTTTTCGAGCGAGAAATCCGCGTCGCGCGAAATCTTAATGCTGTAGCAATCCACGATGTCGTAACCCGGAAACACGCTTTGCAGGTTGGCTTTTATGATATCATCGATAAACATAATGTAGTATTTCCCGTCCAGCGTGGGCAACCCAATGAAGCGCGGCAGCTTGGTGTACGGAATCTTCATGATAGCGTAGGTGTAACGCAATTTTTCCGTATCGCTTTTTTTCTTTCTTTTCTTCAGCAGGCTGATGGTCTGGTAAATACGATCGTCCTGAATGAAAGAATGGATATCGTCTTTCTGAATGATCATCGGCTGAAGAAACGGGAACACTTCTTCGTTGAAATATTTTTCCACGAAAGCCCGATGAAACGGTTCCACCTCATCGGTTTGGTACAAAATGATGTTGTTCTTCTCCAGCTCGGGAAGGATCATTTCATTGAAAATGCGGTAATACTCTTTTTCCTGCTCCGTAACCTCATTGTTAATTTCCAGCAGCGTTTGCAGCGCTTCCTCTTCCGATTCGTCGCGACTGATGCTTTTCAAAATCGAACTGTGGTATCCCGACACGCGAATTTTGTAAAACTCTTCCAGGTTGGACGAGTAAATCGATAGGAACTTAATGCGTTCGTAAACCGGAAGCGATTCGTCTTTAGCTTCCAGCAAAACCCGGTGGTTAAACGACAGCCAGCTGATGTCGCGTTTGAAGTATTTGTATGAGTTCATTTTGTTGTGCGTTACGAGTTGCGAGTTTCGGGTTACGAGTTTTGCTCAACGCCCTGCGCTCTTTGCTTTAAATTTACCGTAAAATTAGTAACTTTGTCTGAATAAAAAGACACTTTCTTGTCTAAAAGTCTTGGTTCTTGGCTCTAATAGTCTTTTGAATGAAAAAAATAGGCCTCCTTTCCGACACCCACAACGTTTGGGACGAAAAATTCGAAACTCATTTTGGCGATTGCGATGAAGTGTGGCACGCCGGCGATATCGGATCGTTGCAGTTAGCGAACCAATTCGAGAGTTTTAAGCCGTTCCGTGCTGTTTACGGAAATATCGACGATTTCTCCACCCGAAGAATATATCCCGAAACCTTGCGGTTTACGTTGGAAGGAGTGGATGTGCTGATGACACATATCGGCGGCTATCCCGGAAGATACGATCCTAAAATACGCCAACAACTTTATTCAAAGCCGCCCAAACTGTTTATTTGCGGACACTCACACATTCTGAAAGTAATTTACGACAAAAAATTAGAATGCCTGCACATGAATCCCGGAGCAGCCGGCAAATACGGATTTCATCAGGTGCGCACGCTGCTGCGTTTTGTGCTGGACAACGGAAATATCCGCGATTTGGAAGTAATAGAACTGGGAAAACGAATTTAGATCAACGGAAACGTTTAGAAAAGTAGAAGCAAGATCCCCACAACTCCAATCAACATAATAATAGATCCGACAGTGCGGTTAAGAATAACCAAACCCTTTCGGCTAAAGTGTTTGCGGATTCGAGAGATCAGCCAGGTAATGAAGAACCACCACAGAAAAGTTCCCGACATTATCGACAGCATAGCTATGAATATCGTGCCGTTTCCTTCTTCAATCGGGTTGAATTGAAATCGGGCAAACAACGTTATAAAAACAAAGAAGATACCTACATTTACTACCGCCATGGCAAATGCCGTAATAAAATCGCGACGGTATTTATTTTCTTCCTGTTTCATCTGTGGCGTCCACTCTTTCAGCGGATTAGCCCGATACAGAAAAAACCCCAGTATAATCAGAAATATGCTTCCTATAATTTGCCATATTTTTTCTTCGTAGGTAAGAAACGAAGAAAAAAGGCTCACACCCCAAAGCGAGATAAAAGCATACAGAAGGTCGGAACACATCACGCCCATGGCTGTGAAAAAGCCGTGCCACCGTCCTTTGTTCAACGTCCGGTGAATGGTCAGCATCCCCATCGGCCCTACGGGAGCCGAAACCAACATTCCGATTAAAAATCCTTTAATGACTGTTTCAAGCATATTTGCTTCTTTGTGGCCGGAATAGTTTTTCCAATCGGCAAAGATACATTCATTCCCAAAACCGACAAAATAAGATTTTGTTTCCGCTTTTGGTCGGTTTTCATTAACTTTGTCAACTCATTACACAGAACTAAAAACTCAGAACTAAATATGATCACTTTTTTCAGAACCCCGTCGCAAAGCATCATCGCCGTAGATGCAAACCAGCCCATTCAGGATGAACATAAAAATCGTTTAATTTGGCTGTTCGGAAATGCCGAGCCAATACCATACTTCGAAATAAACGAAAAATTTATCGGCCCGCGCCGCGAAATGATAACGCCCTGGAGTACCTGTGCCGTTGAGATCGCGCAAAATATGGGAATCGACTACCTGGATAGGATTGAAGAGTATTTCCCAAGCCCCCTAAATCCCCCCAAGGGGGACTTGGGTTCAAGGAATGAATTACCACAGGAAAATCTGAACGAAGACGTTGCCAAAAGCCTCCCCTTAGGGGAGGTTGGTGGGGCTTTCGATCCGATGTTGCAACGCGTTTACAAAAAACTCGACCAGGAAATATTCACTATTGATAATCAACCCGAGTCCATCATTCTGATTGACGATATCGCCGCCTACAACCAGGAAGAAGGTTTGGCGCTGAGCGAAGACGAGATAGATTATCTCGACAACGTGAGCCGGAAGATGGGACGAAAACTGACCGACAGCGAAGTGTTCGGATTCTCGCAAGTAAACTCTGAACACTGCCGCCACAAGATATTCAACGGGAAATTTATTATCGATGGCGAAGAAAAAGAGAGTTCCTTGTTTCAACTGATTAAAAAGACTTCCGCCGTAAATCCCAACGCATTAATTTCGGCATACAAAGACAACGTGGCCTTTTTTCAAGGCCCAACCGTAGAACAATTTGCTCCCGCAAGCGGCGATAAACCCGATTTCTTCGAGACCAAAGAAATAGAAAGCGTACTCTCGCTCAAAGCCGAAACGCACAACTTCCCCACCACCGTGGAGCCGTTCAACGGCGCATCCACCGGAACGGGCGGTGAAATCCGCGACCGCCTTGCCGGCGGAAAAGCATCGCTTCCGGCGGCCGGAACGGCGGTTTATATGACCTCGTATCCGCGGATGGAAGAAGGCCGCGAATGGGAAAATGTTTTGCCCGAACGCCAATGGCTTTACCAAACACCGGAACAGATACTGATAAAAGCGTCTAACGGCGCTTCCGATTTCGGAAACAAGTTTGGACAGCCGCTTATCTGCGGTTCGCTGCTTACGTTTGAGCATACTGAAAATTACAAGAAATTCGGTTACGATAAAGTGATCATGCTTGCCGGCGGCATTGGTTTTGCCAATAAACAAAACGCGATAAAAGGCAATCCGCAGCCCGGAGAAAAAGTGATTGTGATGGGCGGCGATAATTACCGCATTGGGATGGGCGGTGGTGCCGTTTCGTCGGTAAATACGGGCGAATATTCATCGGGAATTGAGCTGAATGCTGTACAGCGTGCCAACCCCGAAATGCAAAAACGTGTGGCCAATGTCATCCGTTCGCTAGCCGAATCGGACGACAATCCCATTGTTTCCATCCACGACCACGGCGCGGGCGGACATCTGAATTGCTTGTCTGAGCTCGTAGAAAAAACCGGCGGAAAAATAGAAATGGATAAACTTCCCGTTGGCGACCCCACGCTTTCGGCCAAAGAAATTGTCGGAAACGAAAGCCAGGAACGGATGGGACTTTTGGTGGAAGAAAAAGACATCGAACGCATTCAGCAGATTGCCGAACGCGAGCGTGCGCCGTTTTACGTGGTGGGCGAAACCACCGGCGATATGCAACTCACGTTTGAGCAAGCCGACGGCAAACTGCCTATCGATATGGCATTGGAAGACTTCTTCGGCAAATCGCCCATGACCGTGATGAACGACGAAACGGTGGAAGAAACCTACACTGCACCCGAATACGACGAAAAAAACCTGGAAACCTACATCGAAAACGTGCTGACGCTGGAAGCGGTTGCCTGCAAAGACTGGCTCACGAACAAGGTTGACCGTTCCGTTACCGGAAAAGTGGCCCGCCAACAATGTCAGGGTGAGATTCAACTTCCCTTGAGCGATTGCGGCGCGGTAGCGCTCGATTACAAAGGCTACGCCGGTTTGGCAACCTCCATCGGGCACGCGCCGCAAGTGGCAATGATTGACCCTGCTGCCGGTTCGGTTATGGCTGTTTCCGAAGCGCTGACGAACATTGTTTTCGCACCGCTGAAAGACGGTTTGCAAAGCGTTTCGCTCAGCGCCAACTGGATGTGGCCCTGCCGCAACGAAGGCGAAGATGCCCGCTTGTACAAAGCTGTGGAAGCCTGCTCGGATTTCGCGTGCGATTTGGGAATCAACATCCCCACGGGAAAAGATTCGCTCTCGATGACCCAAAAATATGGCGACGACAAAGTATTTTCGCCCGGAACGGTTATCATTTCCGCTGCTGCCGAAGTGAGCAACATCCGCAAAATTGTATCGCCGACACTGGCTTACATAAAAGGAACGTACCTGTATTACATCGATTTCTCTTTCGATACGCTGCGTCTCGGTGGTTCGGCTTTCGCGCAAACGCTGGGCAAAATCGGCGACGAAGCGCCCACGGTGAGCGATGCCGAATATTTCAAGAACGCTTTTGCTGCCGTACAGGAACTGGTAAATCGCGGCCTGATTATCGCCGGACACGATATTTCGGCCGGAGGCTTGATTACCGCCATGCTCGAAATGTGCTTTGCCAATCCGCAAGGTGGTGTGGACGCGCGGCTGGATAAAATACGCCACAGTGATTTGATAAAGATTCTGTTTGCCGAAAATCCGGGCGTGCTTGTTCAGGTGAAACACCATCATCTGGTGGAGAAAATCCTGAATGATTACGGCATTGGTTTTGCCATTGTGGCACGCCCCATCGAAGAGCGCAAGTTGAAAATTGCTAAAGGTGAGTTCAAACAGGAATTCGATATCGATAAACTTCGCGATGTGTGGTACCGCACGTCTTACCTGTTCGACCGCAAACAAAGCGGTGAAGCATCTGCGCTGGCGCGTTTCAAGAACTACAAGAACCAACCGTTGCAATTCAACTTTTTGCCTTCCTTTACCGGAAAATTGCAGGATTTGGGCTTAAATACAGACCGCAAAGAACGTACGGGACTCACCGCCGCCATCATTCGCGACAAAGGAACCAACGGCGAGCGCGAAATGGCATACTCGCTCTATCTTGCCGGATTTGACGTGAAAGACGTGCACATGACCGACCTCACATCGGGACGCGAAACGCTGGAAGACGTGCAGTTTGCCGTTTTCTGCGGAGGATTTTCCAATTCCGACGTGTTTGGTTCTGCCAAAGGATGGGCAGGCGGAATTCTCTACAACGAGAAAGCCAAACAGGCTATCGAAAACTTTTACGCTCGCCCCGATACATTAAGTTTGGGCATCTGCAACGGCTGCCAGTTGTTGATGGAGCTTGGTCTAATCTATCCTGAAATGGGCGAAGCCCACCCGAAAATGCAGCACAATAAGTCGGGCAAGTTTGAGTCGGCGTTCGTGAGTGTGGAAATCCCAAATAATGAATCGGTGATGTTCAAATCGCTTGCCGGAACCAAACTCGGCATTTGGGTGGCGCATGGCGAAGGGCGTTTTGAATTGCCTGAAGCGGAATCGAAATACAATATCGCCGCCAAATACGTTTACGACGAATACCCTGGCAATCCCAACGGTTCCGATTATAAAGCCGCTGCTGTTTGTTCGGCTGATGGCCGCCACTTGGCCATGATGCCGCACCT
>CAKTUP010000033.1 GCA_934621705.1 uncultured Petrimonas sp. | reverse complement strand
AGCATCGCGCTTATTCCCGATAACATCAAGCGCTCTATTTATATTCAGGATACGGCAACGCTTCTAAATATGCGCGAAGACGTGATTATCGCTGCCGTAAATAAAATTCGGATTAAAAATTACGAGAAGAGAAAAGAACAACAAGGAAAGGAAGAATCGAGAGTAACGACCGCTGAAAGAGAAGCTTCTACTGAAACCGAAATCGTTGAAAACAAAAAACTTGCAACAGCAAGAAACCCTTACGAAAAATCGGAACGGGAACTCATCCGGTATATCGTCAGGTACGGAACGTTGCCCATTTTCGTGAGGTACGAAAAAGAAAAACGGAAAGAAAATGACAAGGAAATAGAGGTTGAGGTAACCATTGAAGATGGCCCGTCGGTGATAGAAGTTATCAAATTTGATTTGCAACGGGATAAATTTATTTTCCCCGATGAGGTTTTCTTTTCCAATAATTTATATCGGGCTCTTTTTGAAGAAGCCTGCGAGAGAATCGGGGACGAATCGTTTATTTGCGACCGCCATTTTCTCACGCATCACGACCCCAAGATCAGCAAATTAGCTACCGATTTAATCAGCGACAAATATCAGTTGAGTAAAATTCATGCTAAGTCAATCGGGGAAAGCGAAGACGAAAAAAGCTCCCGCCTTCGTGAGCGAAACTTTCTGGATAAACTGGTCATACGCGCCACCACCGAACTTAAAAATGCACATATCATGCAAATGATTAAAGAGTTGAACAAAAAACTGGAAACTGCCGATTCGGAAGAAGAAATGGAGTTGATGAACAGGTTTTTACAATTACAGGATTTAAAAAAAGTGCTGGCAAAAAATCTGGGAGAAAGGATAATATTAAAGTATTAAACCACTCCGCATCTGACCGATTACCGGTCTGATGCATAAAACATAAAAATGTATTTCGAAGAGGGATGCACATATCATATTTATAACCGAAGCAACGAAACGGTGTTTTATAACAGGGATAATTACATTTTCTTCTTGCAAAAAGTAAGAAAACATATTTATCCTTTTGCGCATATTTTATGTTATTGCTTAATGCCCAATCATTTTCATTTTATTGTTACCGTAAAAGATTGTGGGGCTTTGTCTTTCAAAAATGAAAGAGTAAAGGACATGCAATATCTGACAAGGGCTATTGGCACAGTTTTAAGTTCATATTCACAGGCTCTTAATAAAAGTATTGACAGACGTGGGGCGCTTTTCGCGCATAAAACGCAGGCAAAAATGCTAAACGATACTGATAACAACTATGCTCTGAGTTGCTTCATGTATATTCATCAAAATCCGATATTAGCAAATTTGGTGCAAAAAATTGAAGATTGGGAATTTTCTTCTTTTCCTGATTACGTTGGAATAAGAAAAGGTACGCTCGTGAACAAAGAAATGGGAGCGGATATTTTTGATTTAGATTTAGAGCAAATTTACGAGCTTTCATATTTGTTGCTACAAGATAAAACGGACTCCGACTTTATTTAACAACGCGTCAGACCGGCGATCGGTCAGACGCTGCGCTCCGCATCTGACCGATTAGCGGTCTGATGCATAAAAACCAAATAAATTAAACATACTGAATGTACTTACAAACCACCAACGTAACCAAACAATACGCCAACCACTTGGCGTTGAATAAGGTAAGCATCGAAGTTCCCAAAGGCACGGTTTTCGGCCTGTTGGGCCCCAACGGTGCGGGAAAAACCACGCTTATCCGCATCATCACCCGCATAACGGCTCCCGACAGCGGCGAAGTTTTTATCGACGGACGCCCGTCACGAAGCGAAGACGTGTACAATATCGGCTACCTGCCCGAAGAGCGCGGACTGTACAAAAAAATGAAAGTGGGCGAGCAGGCGATGTATCTGGCGCAACTGCGCGGATTATCGAAAGCCGACGCGCATCGCGAGCTGATGATCTGGTTCAATCGATTTGATATTGCAAGCTGGTACAACCGCAAAGTGGAAGAACTCTCGAAAGGGATGCAGCAAAAAGTGCAGTTTATTTCCACCGTCATCCATAATCCTGATCTGCTGATTTTCGACGAACCTTTCAGCGGATTCGACCCCGTGAATACCGAAATCGTAAAAAATGAAATGCTTCGCCTTAAAGACGAAGGAAAAACCATCATCCTTTCCACGCACAATATGGAATCGGTGGAAGAACTGTGTGACAACATTGCGCTCATTCACAAATCGCAGGTGGTGTTGCAGGGAAAAGTGTTCGATATCAGGCGCGAACACCGGACAAACATCTTCCGGTTTCGACTTCGCGCTGAAGACTTTCAATTGGAACATCCCACTTTCACACTGATTTCGAAAGAACCTTATCACGAGTTTTTGGATATTCGTATCAAAAAACAAGCCGATATTGCAACCAACGAACTGGCAAAGCTTATTTTTGACAATTTCGATGTAGTGGCGTACGACGAGGAAATCCCTACAATGAACGATGTTTTTATCCAAACGGTTTCAAATTAATGTTGAGGGTTACGAGTTACGTGTTTATCCATTTACCCCCGTCAATCAATCGTAAATCGTAAATCCAAAATCTAAAATGTATATTATGAATACTTTATCATTAGTCATACAACGCGAATACCTTACCCGCGTCCGCAAAAAATCGTTCATCATACTCACGCTGCTGATGCCGCTGCTTATGGTGGCGCTGTCGTTTGTGCCGTTGTGGCTCTCTACATTAAACGATGGCGGCGAAAAGAATATTGTCGTAATTGACAACACCGAAATATATGCGCCTTTGTTGGAATCCACGGAAACTTACAAGTTCCAAATCGTAGGCAAAGCGCAGGAAAGCGAATATCAGTCGAAAATTGGAAAAGATGTTTTCGCCATTTTGCAAATTACCGATGATTTAAGTACAAATTCCAATGCCATTTCGCTTCTGTCCGAAAAGCAATCGCCGCAAGACCTGCGCACCATCATCGAAAACACGCTGAGCGAGAAGGTGATGCAGCAGAAACTCGATGCGCTGTCGCAATCCGGGAATGTGAACGCCGAATCCATTTCGCAGGTACGTTCCATTGTTGAAAGCGGTTCCAAAGTCAGCATAAAAACCATGAAGTGGGGCGAAGACGGCACTGTTTCCGAATCGTCAACCGAAGTGGCTACCATCATCGGAATGGTGTTTACCATTCTCATTTACATGTTCATTCTCATGTACGGAAATATGGTGATGCAGGCCGTGTTGGAAGAAAAAAAGAGCCGCATTGTGGAAGTGATGGTTTCGTCGGTAAAACCCGTGAAACTGCTGGTGGGAAAAATCATTGGGATCGGCCTGGTGGGAATCACTCAACTTGTTATTTGGGGCGTGCTCATCGGTATTTTGTTTACGGTTTTGTCCGCTTTTTTCATTGTACCGCAACAAGCAACCGCCATGCCATCGCCTGCCGAAATGGGCGAACTCAATATGGAAGCCGTAATGAATTCCGTGATGAGCATCAATTGGTTAGAGATAATGGTCTATTTTCTGCTGTTTTTTATCGGCGGATACGTTCTTTACGCGTCCATTTTTGCCATGTTCGCATCGGCGGTGGACAGCGAAGAAGACACCTCGCAATTTATGATGCCCGTAACGCTGATTATCATGTTCGCCTTTTTTGCCGGATTTTACAGTGTGAGTAATCCCGACGGGCCGCTGGCCTTTTGGGCGTCGCTCATTCCGTTTTCGTCGCCAATCGTGATGATGGTTCGTATTCCGTTTGGTATTCCGCTATGGGAGAAACTATTATCCGTGGTTTTGCTCTACGGAACGTTTATTCTGATCTCGATTGTTGCGGCAAAAATTTACAGGGTGGGAATTTTGATGTACGGCAAAAAACCGTCGATTAAAGAAATGATAAAGTGGGTGAGGTATAAGTGATTCGGGTGCTGCGACTTCCAAGTCGCAGTATTAAGGATTCAGGTGCAATTTAATAACACGAATATAAATAAAATCCTTGATATTGAGTGTATAAAGTGGAATTTTATAAACGATGGCTGTTGCCGCAATCAACGCATCGGGAACGGAAAGTTTATGAGACAGACCGTATTTTTTTATCAATTCTACCGATAGTTTCGAAATGTCCATATCGACAGGAATAATGGTTAGATTGGATAAATCTTTTTCGATAATTTGAAGCTCCTTTTTACTGCGAGCGCCAAAAAATAATTCAGAACAGGTAATATCTGAAACCGCAATTTTTTCTTGTCCGATTTCTTCTATCGTTTCAATAACATAACTGTTGGAACGATAAATTTCGATGATAATATTGGTATCAATCAAAATCATACGACATCTTTTTTCCAAGCATCCTGACGAAGTGTTTTGTCATCAATCTCGTAATCGTCCCACAGTCCTATCGAAAAGGGAAAATCGTCTTTTTGTGAAACAGATGCAGCTTTTTTACTGTCTCGATTCCGAACTTCAACATCTACGCCCCAAGTCTTTAAAAAGTCGAGCAACGCTTTCAATTTGTCATCGCCAATCTCTTCCTTCAAAATTAATTCGGTCATAATCAGTTTATTTTTTACAAATATATCCATCAATTTTGATAATTCTGTTGTTTTATCGTTTTTTTAACGTTAGTATTGCTTTCTCTTTTATCCATTATTGCGTATTTTTGTCAAAATATTCAGAAAATAATCTTAAACACGTGCCTGATTTCTCGTGAAATCGCGCCCGTGTTTTTTTGATAGAAAGCGATGAAATTTACAAAAATGCACGGAATAGGAAACGATTACATTTACATCAACCTGTTCGACGAAAAAGTGGATAATCCCGAAGAACTCTCGCGCAGGTTGAGCGACCGCCATTTCGGCGTGGGAAGCGACGGACTTGTGCTTATCGGCCCGTCGGAAACGGGTGATTTTTCGATGCGGATGTTCAACGTGGACGGCTCCGAGGCGCAAATGTGCGGCAACGCCGCGCGATGCGTCGGAAAATTCGTGTACGACAAAGGACTGACCACTAAAAAAGAAATCGCGCTCGAAACGCGTTCGGGAATAAAAATGGTGGAATTAACGGTAAATCCCGATACCGATAAGGTAGAGTCGGTGCGAATAAATATGGGTCCGGCCATTCTTTCAGCCGAAGCAATTCCCGTTCAATTCCCATTGTCGGAAATTATCGATTATCCGCTTTCCATCGATGGCAGCGAATACCGCATTACCTGCGTTTCGATGGGAAATCCGCACGCGGTTGTTTTCACAACCAACATCGATGCGCTTAACATTGAAGATATCGGCCCCAAAATAGAAACCCATCCCGCTTTTCCCGAACGCACAAATGTGGAATTCATCGAAATCATCGACCGCCATACGCTCAAAATGCGCGTGTGGGAGCGCGGTAGCGGCGAAACGCTTGCCTGCGGCACGGGCGCTTGCGCCTCGGTGGTGGCAGGTGTGCTGAACGGGTTATGCGAACCCCAAGCAACCGTTCTGTTAAAAGGAGGCAACCTCGAAATAGAATGGAACCGCGCCGAAAATAACGTTTATCTCACCGGCGCAGCCGAATTTGTTTTCGAAGGTTCCGTCTGACGGATTAAAAAAATCAACAACTTATGTTTACCATCAACGAAAATTACCTCCAACTCAACGAGAGTTACCTTTTTAGCGCCATCGCCAAAAAAATAAACGAGTTTACACTGTTGCATCCCGATGCCGACATCATCCGCCTCGGTATCGGCGACGTAACGCTTCCGCTTGTGCCTTCCGTGATTGATGCGCTGCACAAAGCCACGGATGAAATGGCCAAGAAAGAAACATTCCGAGGATATGGCCCCGAACAAGGTTATGAATTTCTTCGAGAAAAAATTGCAGAAATCGATTTTCAACAAAGAGGCGTATCCGTTTCGGCGGACGAGATTTTCGTGAGCGACGGTTCCAAAAGCGATACCGGAAACATCCTCGACATTCTTGGCGAGCAAAATACCGTCGCGCTTGCCGATCCCGTTTACCCCGTTTATCAGGACACGAATATGATGCGTTTGGGAGTGGATGATCGGCTTATTTTGCTGCCCTGCACTGCCGAAAACGATTTCCTGCCTCAGTTGCCCGACCAAAAAATAGACGTTATTTACCTCTGCTATCCCGATAATCCCACGGGAACAGTGATGACAAAACCGCAACTAAAACAATGGGTTGATTATGCCTTGAAGCACAGGAGTTTAATCCTGTTCGATGCGGCTTACGAGGCGTTTGTTACGGAAGACGATATTCCGCGCAGCATTTTCGAGATAGAAGGAGCCGACCGGTGCGCCATCGAATTCCGTTCGTTCTCCAAAAATGCCGGATTCACCGGACTGCGATGCAGTTATACCGTTGTTCCAAAGGCATTGAAAACCATTGCTTCCGATGGCCGGGAAGTCTCATTGCACAAATTGTGGAACCGCCGGCAATCCACCAAGTTCAACGGTGTTCCCTATATCGTTCAGCGCGCTGCCGAAGCCGTTTATTCGCCCGAAGGGCAGCAGCAGACCCGCGAAATGGTGGAGTATTATATGCAGAATGCTCGCATTATCCGCGAAGGGTTATTATCGAAAGGATGGGCGGTTTTCGGAGGCATCAATTCGCCGTACCTGTGGTTCAAATGTCCGGGCACAAACGATTCGTGGCAGTTTTTCGACCGCCTGTTGAACGAATGCCACATTGTGGGCACGCCCGGAATCGGTTTCGGCGCCAACGGCGAAGGCTATTTCCGGCTGACGGCCTTCAACAGCCTCGATAAAACCCGCGAAGCGTTGGAGAGGATAAAGAATTGGTAATTTGGGTTGTTCCTTTGCGTTGAGAGAGGGTTTGAACGTTTGCTTTTACTCGTTTAACGGGGTTATATGTTTGTTGAAATAGGGCGGCTCTTCGTTGAAATGCGAATTATATTCGTTGAATTCTGTTTCGCGTCCGTTGAATTGTGATTTACGTTCTTCGACTTGTGATTTGTGTTCGTTGAACTGCGATTTATGCTCTTTGAACTTTCGTTTATGTCTGTTGAGCGTAGGATTATGTTTGTTGAACTTTGGTTTGTGCCCGTTGAATGTTGACTTCTGTCTTTCGAACTTCGATGTGTATTCATTGAACTTAGGTTTATGCCTTTCGATCTCCGGTCGGCCTTCTTTGAAGCTTGGTTTATGTTCTTCGAACTCTGTTTTGTTTGCTTCAACCTCTTAGTTGCGGGTATTGAATTCTAATTTATGCAGGTTGATCTCCCCTGATTTGTCTATTTTCTTATAATTTCCTATTTTTGTTAACCTAAAAAAATCATCAATGAAGCAGAGAATCATCCTTTTCTTTTTAAGCATTGCATTTTTGGCAAACGCCCAGCAAAAACCATCGCAACAGTGGCTCGACCAAAAATTTTCTATGTTCATTCATTTCGGTTTGTATTCCGTTTATGGTGGAGTGTATGACGGAAAGCCTGTTGAGCGAGGATATAGCGAACAAATTCAATCGTTTGCCGGAATTTTCAGCGATTGGTACGCCAATACGGCGCGGGAATTTAATCCTACCAAGTGGAATCCCGATGAGATTGTGCAATTGGCAAAAGATGCGGGGATGAAATCCATTGTTTTCACATCCAAGCACCACGACGGATTTTGTATGTATCATTCCCAATACACTGATTTCAATATTGTGGATGCTACGCCATACGGCCGCGATTTGATGAAGGAATTGGCCGATGCTTGTGCCCGTGGAGGAATTGAATTTTCGGTCTATTATTCGCTTATAGACTGGAATTTTCCGAAAGCGTATCCCATCTCGAGCCACAATGCAGATCCAATTACACCGGAGCATTATGCTTTCAACCTGAAACAAGTGGAAGAAATTATGATCAATTACGGGCCCATTTCCGAAATCTGGTTCGATATGGGTTCGCTCACTCCTGAACAGAGCAAAGGATTATATGATTTGGTGGATCGGCTGCAACCACACTGTATGATCAGCGGCCGATTGGGGAATGATTATGTAGATTTTGCCGTGATGGCCGATAACGAATATCCCGATTACAAATTGGGCGTTCCGTGGCAAACCGCCGCATCGGTTTTCGACGAAACGTGGGGCTATCGTTCGTGGCAAAAACGTGGAAGTGTGCAGGAAAAAGTGGATGAGAAAATTGCCAGCCTGGTGAAAGTTATTTCCCGCGGCGGAAACTTCCTGCTCAACATTGGCCCGCGGGGCGATGGTTCGGTGGTGGAATTCGAGCGCGATGTATTGCTGGGTATCGGAAAATGGGTAAAAGCCAATTCCGAAGCCGTTTACGGAACGCGAGCCAATCCGTTTAATCATCCGTTTCACGGTTTCGATGCCACCGCAAAAAACGATGCTATTTATTTTTTTGCTCCGCGTGGCGATGAAAACCAATTGCAGAAAATATTGACTTCTCAGCCCTTCAAAACCGAAATATCAACGCTTAATAACGCTGAAAACTCACCCTTTACGGTTTTTAAAACAACCGGGTTTGAGGTGAAACCCGAAAATGTATTGCGGCAAAATATCACGTTCACCCCGCAAAACTCAACGCCCGTTTTCGGACATTCGAGTTTGAATTATTACGCGGGTTACAAAAGCCTGATTGGTTACGATTGGAATTTTAGTACGAACAAGCGTTCCGTTTCTCCCGAAATTTCGTTTACCGACAATGAAAAAGGACGTATCATTGATGTGGAAATTGACGGAAAATCGCAAATCGTAGTGCTTGAGTCAACGACATCGAAAGTGGTTCGACTGCCCCAAAACTCGGTGAAATGGGGCAATTTGTACCGAAAACCCGGTCGTGGAGTATTCGGAACGGTAGAGGAAGAAGGCGAGCAGGTTACAGATATTAATGCTGAAAATTCGAGATGGAAACTCGTGGATAATTTCACATACGGAGAACTATATTCCGAAAATATTTTGCCCCGGCAAAGCGTGGTTTTCCTTCAGGAAATAGAATCGACACGCGAGCAAACCGCCGCGGTAGAGATCGAAAGCGGAAATGCCGCATATATAGTTCTCAACGGCGAATACATTACCGCGCATTTCTCGCCTGAACGCATAAAATCGCAACAGGAAATTGTGTTGTTGCCCTTAAGAAAAGGCCGCAACCAATTGGTAATTAAATATTACAACGGATTCGAAAAAGAATTTTCATACGGCATCACTCCCTTGGAGGAATGGAAGGTTTATACCCAAAAACTTTCGCCCGTGGCATTGGAAAGGAAAGAAAATCATACGCTTTCTATTCGTTTGAATAACCCTGAGTCGAAAGTGTCGCCGTTGCGGATGAATAACATACAAATAAACCTTAAATAATTCCCCATTCTTTGGCTTTCTGCACAAGGTTCACGGTTTTGTTCACTTCGAATTTCTGCATCAGGCTTTTCCGGTGGCTATCAACAGTGACGGCGCTGACAAACATTTTTTCCGCAATTTGCGGGGTGGTGAGGCCGGTGGAGAGGTATTTGAGCACTTCCTTTTCGCGTTTGGTAACCGGGGGCACTTCGGTGAGTTCCTGCTTGGTGATGGTGGCGAGAATTTTTTGCGCTTCTTTCCCGAAATGCAGATTTCCGTCCACGATATTCCGTATGGCTTTTTCGATTTCGGCAGTAGAAGCGCTTTTCAGCAGGTAGCCCGATGCGCCGTTGTGCAACATTCTTAAAATGATGCTTCGCTCGTTGAAGTTGCTCAATCCCAATATTTTCAGGTCGGGGTATTGTTTTTTAATTTCGGCGCATAGTTCCAAGCCGCTGCCGTCGGGCAAACTGATGTCGAGCAACACAATATCGGCTGAAGTGGTTGCCAAGATTTCTCTCAGTTCTTGCGCGGTAGTTGCCGTTGCCACAATGGACAGGTCGTCTTTTTGCCCGATAAAACTGTTCAACCCCTGAGCAATAAGCGGGTGGTCGTCGCAAACAATGATTTCAATTGGCTTCATATCAAACATTCAATACTGATGGAAGCGCCTTTTCCGGGCGATGCATCGATGTTCATTTTCCCGTTCAGGTATTTCACGCGCGTTTCTATATTGTTTAAACCCATATTCCGCCGGATTGTTTTCGGGTTGAACCCTTTTCCGTTATCTTCTATCTCTATGAGTAACAAATCGTTCTCCACTGTGCATTGGAGAAAAATGGCGGATGCATCGGCGTGCTTCACGGCATTGGTAACCAATTCCTGTACAATTCGGTAAACGGATAATTGCTTGTTTTTGTCCGTTATTTCCGACAAGTTACTCGCATAAAAATCGATTTTGGTGTTCGGCGTTTGTAGGTTTTGTACAAAATCGCGCAGCGCGGCGTCTAATCCGTAACGTACAAGGGAAACGGGCATCAGATTATGCGAGAGGTTGCGGATATCCGATACGGTTTCTTCGAGTTGCGAAACCGCCTTTTGCAATGAATCGTCTTGTTTTGTGCCGATTGTATTTTCTAAATTGATCTTTATTCCCGTGAGTTTTCCACCTAACCCGTCGTGAAGTTCTCGGGCGATGCGCGATCGTTCCTGTTCGTTCCCTTCCATCAGCGCTTTGGAAACTTCGACCGCTTTTTGCTGCTCCATCGACAATAATTGCTGGCGGGTTCGGATTTTACGCTGTTTGATGACGTAAATAAAAAATCCCAACAATAGCAACGCGAGCGAAATGCTTGAAACAGTAATGGTTTGCTGCAATTTGGTTTTGCTTTCGAGCGCCAATATCTTTTTTTCGCTTTCCGATGTATTATATCGGGCTTCGAGTTCTGCAACTTGCAGTTTCTCGTTTCTTACGTGCATACTGTCGTTCACTTCCTGCAGTTGTTTCAGTGCTTCGTAAGCCGACTTGTAATTACCGAGCTTTAACTCCACATCCGATAATAATCTCAAAGAGTTTGCCTTGTTTTTCAATGACTTAGTATTAAACTCATCTGCAAGAAGCATAAGGCTTATTTCTTTTGCTTCGGTATATCCGCCGGTTTGCGACAAATTATGTCCCAAATAATAGGCCAACGAATTGTAATCGGATTTTAAATTGTATTTACTGCAAAAAGCCATTCCTTCTCTTGCCGTTTTTATGGAGCTTTGTTTATCCCCTATCAAATCGTGGTATTTTGTTTTAATAATGTAGTAATAAGATATATAGGGTAAATAATCGTCTTCTGTTCCGCTTCTCTTTTCCAATATTTTCTCGATATTCTGCAAGGCTTCAGCCACTTCGTCAGGTTTGGATAAATACAGAAAAGAGTGTGCCAAATTCAAATATGCCCAAACGAGTTGTTTGTCCTCAATGTTGTTTCTCAGCAAAAGTTCAATAGCGCTTTCGCTGTAATCGATCGCTTTTGCGTAATCTTTTTGGTTAAAGAGTACCAAACTTACATTCGTCAGGTAAGAAGCGTGAAGGCTTATATTGTTTGTTTTTTGAATAAAAGGGATGGATTTGTTCAGCAAAATGTCCAAAAAGGCACCTTGTTTATCGTTGGTTTGCTCTAACACGCCGTAGTTGTTCCACAAGCGGGCGCGGTATTCGTAAGAAATGGGTGTCGAAATATCTTTCAATATATTTTCGGCTTGCATATACAGTTCCTGACTTTTCTCGATATTTAAATCGAAATAAACGCCTGCTTTATAAAAAGTGAGTATGCCTTGATACAGTTTATCCTTTCTGTCGATCAGCGATTTGGCTGTATCTAACATAGCAAAGGCCTTTGTGGTGTCTATGTAAGAATAAAAATCGGATAAAAGAAAGTAAATCTCTACTTTCTCTTTGTCTGTACCCGCCTTGTGCAACTGCAAATAAAGGCTGTCGGCATACGTATTTTCCTGAGATGATATTGCCGTGGGATAAATAGTTACCCACAAAAAGAGCATAATGAAAACAGCGAGACGCATAGTTGACTTTTAAATTTTTCTCCACAAATATAAATACATATCCCGCTAAAAACCAAACAATTTAGAATCATTCTAAGAAAAATCCCCCGAAAGGGGGAGAAAAAAATCCCGGTTTCGGGTAATTGTGCAGCTATTTGTCAGGCTATACCTTTGCATCGAACAAAATGATAAAAAATAAAACGCATAAGAAAATGAAAAGATCAATTTTGCTATGTTTCTTGTTAACAGGTTTTTTCGTATTGATATCCTGTGCAAAAGACGAAGTTTCAGATCAGGAACCCATTGTTGGGTTGTGGAAATTGCAACGTATCACCGCCGGAGGCGAGAGTGTGGATGTTACCAACTTGGCGTGTTATGGCCAATCTACGTTAAACGTGACAAAATCGGATATGACATTATCGCTAAAAAGCCCCGAAGAAGGGACGGCTTCCTGCAGCACCGATACCTCTTCGTTTGGATGGAAGAAAAACGGAAACGCTTATCAGGTGGTGGACGACGAAGTGGGAGAATACATTTCGATTACGCTGAACGGTGGGGATTTATCGTTAAAAGTTACTGCCGACGGGAATTCATCCACTTTTTTATTCAGAAAATAAACACTATAAATCATTTTAAATAATCACGGTATGCAAAAAAGAATCAAAATTTTATTTTTAAGCGCGGCATTTGTTTTCGCGCTGGGCGCATCGGCACAAACAGCTGAGCCGGCAACGTATAAATTGGGAGCAGGAATTTTAATTGATGTGGGCGACGGCGGAACAATGGTGGGGCCGCACGCGAAGTATTTTTTCACTTCTAATCACGCGGGCGAAGCCGCCGTTCTGTTTGGCAGGGGCGCCACGTTTGTGCACGGCATATATACGTACAATAGTGTATTTCCCGGTGTGAACGGATTGTCGTGGTACGTGGGCGCGGGGCCGTCGGTGGCATTTGGCAGCGGAACCACGTTGTTCTCTCTGATGGCGCCGTTGGGCGTGGAATTTGTCATCCCGAAAGCGCCCATCGCGATAAGCGTGGATTGGCGGCCACGGTATTTTTTTATTGAAAACGAAACATATTTCGATGCCTCGCGTTTCGGCCTCGGCTTACGCTATACCATTAATTAACAATCAACTTAAAAACAAAAGCAATGAAAAAATTTATTTTTATATCCATTCTCGGGCTGCTGATCAGTGTATCGGGAGCGCGTGCGCAAAGTTTTCTCGATAAGCTCGATAAAACGGTAAATCAAATCGACAGGGCTTCCAAATCGGCAGATAAAGCCTCTAAAACAGGCAATAAAGTATTGTCGCTGTTGGGAGCGAAAGATAAAAGTGGCGACAATATAACTGTTTTGCAGATATCGGGAATCGACCTTGCCGCCTTGAAAAATTTAAACGGCATTGTGGAATCGGTGAAAGACGTTAGCGCCACAAAGATGAAATTCAACGCAGCCAAATCCACTGTTACCGTAAATCATTCGGGAACCACGGAAGACCTCTTAGGGCTTATCCAACTAAAATCCAAAGATATTTTCGGCGACGAGCACGTTACGGCTTTGGAAGAAGGATTAATTGAAATTCAATTAAAATAAGTATAAACTACATAAATTATAATCAGATGAAAAAAATAGTATTGTTTGCTGCTTTAATAGCAGGTTTGTTGGCAGGTATTTCTTGTTCCAAAGACGATGGCCCGAAAGCATCGAAAGGGAAAACCGGTAAATTTACCATCTCCGCTCCGGGACTTTCCGGAGAAGATATTGTGTTGGTGATGTTCACGGGAAGCAACGGCGCTCAACTGGTGAAAACACCTTGGAAAATTAACGGCGTGGCACAAGAGAATCAGTCTAACATTCGGATAGAAAACGAACATCTCGCGGGAGGAAAAACCGTTGTGGTAGAAACGGCCACGCCGCTCGATAACATCATTGTAACGCTTGGCGGAACGAGCGACGGAACTCCTTTTACGCTGAAATTCAAGGCCGAAATTAACGGAAAAGTTGAGAACGAGATATCGGAACAGGTATCGGGAGCAACTTTCTCCAAACAGTTTACGTATGCCAATTAATTTTCTTTTCAATTCTCATTTCTCAAGCCTTTCGTATAAAAGTTTCATAAGTTAATATTCATTCCGAAAGGTCTATTGTGATTGGAAGAGAGAGCGTCGAAGCGATTTGATGCTCTCTTGTTTTATATTATCTTTGTTGTTTAAATTTTACAGGAATGAAACCTCTGTTTATACAATATCCCAAATGCGGCACGTGCCGCAAAGCCGCCAAATGGCTCAGCAATAACAATATTGACGTTACATCGCGCCACATTGTTGAAAATAATCCCACAGCAGAAGAACTCTCCGAATGGATTGACAAAAGCGGATTGCCCGTTCAGAAATTCTTCAACACATCGGGACAAGTTTATAAACAAAACAACCTGAAAGATGTTGTAAAAACAGCATCGCGCGAAGAATTGATCGATTTGCTGGCCGGTAACGGAATGTTGGTAAAACGCCCGATTGTGGTTACAGATGATTTCGTGTTGGTGGGATTTAACGAAAATGAGTGGGACGAAAGGTTGAAAGCATCTGCAGGCTCTGAACCGGCCGATGCCTGACGCGTTTTTCTTCTCCGTATTCTCTGTGCAGTGCTCCGCGCTCTCTGTGTAACAGAAATTTATGAAAATAGGCAACATAGAATTTACATCCAACTATCCCGTCTTTCTCGCTCCGATGGAAGACGTTACCGATATTGGTTTCCGGCTGCTGTGCAAGCAGTTCGGAGCGGATATGGTTTATACCGAATTTGTATCGAGCGACGCGCTCATCCGCCACGTGCGGAAAACAAAGGAAAAGCTCACTATTTGCGAAGAAGAACGTCCGGTTGCTATTCAGATTTACGGAAACGACGTTGATTCGATGGTAGAAGCCGCCCGCATTTGCGAGGAAGCGAATCCCGATGCCATTGATATAAATTTCGGATGTCCGGCCAAGAAAGTAGCCGGACGTGGCGCCGGTTCGGGAATGATGAAAACCCCCGATTTGATGCTCGAAATTACCGAAAAAGTGGTAAAAGCCGTCAACTTGCCTGTAACGGTAAAAACCCGATTGGGTTGGGACGAAGATTCAAAAATTATCGTTCCGCTCGCCGAGCAGTTGCAGGATTGCGGAATTGCCGCGCTCACCATCCACGGACGCACACGGTCGCAAAAATACACCGGCGAAGCCGACTGGACACTAATCGGCGAAGTGAAAAACAACCCGCGGATGCATATTCCCATTATCGGGAATGGCGATTTAATAACGCCCCAGGATTGCAAACGCCGTTTCGAAGAAACCGGCGTGGATGCCGTGATGATCGGTCGGGCAAGTTACGGACAGCCGTGGATTTTCAGCGATGTTAAACATTATCTCGAAACCGGAGAGGAAGCCCCTAAGCAATCTTTCGCCTGGTACCTCGATGTGCTGAAACAACAGGTATTACAAAGCGTACAACGATTAGACGAACGGCGCGGTATTCTACACATCCGCCGCCATTTGGCGGGAACACCCATTTTCAAAGGCATTCCCGATTTTAAACCTACGCGTATCGCTATGTTAAGGGCAAATACGATGGAAGAGTTGTTTGAGATTATGGATGGGATTGGGGAAAAGTTCGGAATGTATTAAACAAATTGCTTTCAGGATAGTCAGATTATTTAACATTAAGAAAATAAAACGTCATGAAAAAATTAGGACTTATAATAACTGCTTTTGTAGCTTTTGTCACGATTGCTTCGGCACAAAAAACGGGGATTATTGCTGAGGTATTTCGCCAAAGCGTGGATGATAAAATTACTTATATGCAGGAATTGATAAAACTTGATGATGAGCAAGTTATTAAGCTTAACGAGTTGGAATTAAACTTCTTGTTTAATATTCAAAAAGCTGAAAACTGCTTTTTATGCAATAAGAAAAGGCGCATCCAAAAGCTGAAAGAAAATCGGGATGCCGAATTACAGAAAATTCTTACGCGAGAACAGTATATAAAATACGACGCAGTTGAGAATGACAGGATAAAAAACATACCAGTTCACCTGTAACAAAAGAACATTTATTTTATGAATAGCAAAAAAAAACAGGGCAACTATATATTGTCCTGTTTTATTATTATTAAGTTGATCTGAACTTTAAGCTATTCTTGCATGC
>CAKTUP010000032.1 GCA_934621705.1 uncultured Petrimonas sp. | reverse complement strand
TGACGATTTTCGACCTGATAGATTTTTGTTCTTTACACAACATCTCGGCTGTGGATATCACCGGATATTATTTCCCGGGTTATCCCGAAGTTCCATCTGATGATTACATTTTCGCCGTAAAGCGATATGCACACTTGAAAGGCGTGGATATCAGCGGAACCGGCGTTCGCAATAATTTCGCCAATCCCGACAAAGCCGTCCGTGAAAAAGACGTGGAACTGGTGAAAAAATGGATAGATGTGGCAGCAAAACTGGGCGCTCCGGTTATTCGGGTGTTTTCGGGAATCGTGCCCGCAGGGTATGAAAACAATTGGAAAGTTCCTGCCGGTTGGATAATTGAGTGTTTGAAAGAATGTGCCGATTACGGCGCCAAACACGGTGTTATTGTGGGAGTTCAGAATCACGGCGATATGCTGAAAACTGCCGATGAAACCATTCAAATTATCAAAGCAGTTGATTCTCCCTGGGTTGGTGTGATTGTGGATACCGGAAATTTCAAAGTGGAAGACCCATATAAAGATATCGAAAAAGTGATGCCCTATGCGGTTAATTTTCAATTGAAAGAAAGCGCTTTCGGAACCAACAGCGCCGTGAGAATAGATTTGCCGCGTTTTTTCAGCATTGTAAATCAATCGGGTTACAAAGGTTATATTCCGATTGAGACACTTCAAATGCAAGGCCGCGTTTATGATCCGCACACATTGATTCCGCTTTTTCTGAAAGAAATTAACGAAGCTATAAACGCTGAATATAAGTAGTTAGCCCGTCATAAGTCTTGTACCTTACGGTTTAATAACCCAACTCACAACCCCGCAACTCGTACCGCGTAACCCGAAACCCGCAACTCAATTCAATCTCGTAACCGATTTTACCCCTTTTACCGATTTCAATTTTTTCATCAATTGTTCCAGCATCGAAGTGTTGGCCAGCATTACCGTGATGTTTCCCTGAAACAAGCCGTCGTTGGAATCGATGGAAATGGAGCGCATTTGCACGCCGTCTTCTTTGGATATGATAGACATTAAATTGGCAACAATATTGAGTTGATCGTTCCCGATTACGCGCAAAATGGATGTGTAACTTGCTGTTCCCGATGCTTTCCCCGACCACCGTGCTTTCAGAATCCGATAACCGAAACGCGAAAATAAATCATGTGCATTGGGACAACTTATCCGGTGGATTTTGATTCCCTGTGAAGAAACAAAACCAAAAATTTCGTCGCCAAAAATGGGATTGCAGCATTTTGCCAACCGGTAATCCACCCTGGTCAGGTTTTGATCGATTACCAGCTCATCGGTACTTTTTGTTTCGTGCGAATGGGGTTTTAGAACAAAACTATCGGCGCTCGTAACTAAAGATAAATCTCTGTGATCTAAATCTTTGCTTGTTAATTCCAAATACCGGTCGATAACCCAGTTTACATCCAGTTTTTCGGATGAAATATCCACATAAAAATCGGTAACCGTCTTATATTTCAGCTTTTTTATGAGCTGCATCAGCGTAGAATCGTCCACTTCGATCTTGCGGTTTTTCATGCGTCTCGATAGTGTTTCCTTGGCAATATCCACTTGCTTTCCGGCTTCTTCTTTAAGCAACTGACGGATTTTTGTTCTGGCGCGCGACGTAACCACAAAATTTAACCAATCTTGTTTCGGCGATTGATGCGACGACGTATTTACTTCTACCTGATCGCCGCTCTTAAGCACATGTTTGATGGGAACATTTTTTCCATTTACTTTTCCCGACACACACGTTTCGCCCAACCGCGAATGAATAGAGAAAGCGAAATCGAGCACGGTAGCTCCTTTCGGCAATTTAAAAAGATCGCCTTTCGGCGTGAAAACAAAGATTTCTTCGTCGTATAAGTCGAGTTTAAAATCGCCCAGCCGATCTTTGATATCCACATCTTTGTTTTCGAGCGACTCGCGCAGTGATTTTAACCAATCGTCGAGCGTGGATTCTTCTTTCACTCCCTTGTATTTCCAGTGCGCCGCCAAACCGCGCTCGGCTATTTCGTCCATCCGCCGTGTGCGAATTTGCACTTCCACCCATTTTGAATTCGGCCCCATAACCGTGATGTGCAACGATTCGTAGCCGTTGCTTTTGGGAATGGAAAGCCAGTCCTTCAGCCGTTTTGGGTTAGGCTGGTACATATCGGTAACAATGGAGTAAACCTGCCAGCAGTGCGCCTTTTCCATCTCCGAAGGAGAATCGAGAATGATGCGGATGGCAAAAAGATCGTAGATAGTATCGAACTCAATTTGTTGTTTTTTGAGCTTGTTGTTGATGGAATGGATGGATTTAGTACGGCCTTTGATGTCGTATTTCAGGCTGGTTTTATTGAGTCGATCCTTTAACGGATTGATAAACTCTTCGATGTATTTGTCGCGGGAACGCTTGGTTTCGTTGAGTTTTTGGGCAATAAGGTCGTATGTTTCCCTGTCGGTATATTTCAACGATAAATCTTCCAGTTCCGATTTTATGGTGTATAAACCCAACCGATGCGCCAACGGCGCGTACAAATAGGTGGATTCTACGGAAAGATGCAATCGGTTTTCGGGAGTTGATTTTTTTGCATCGCGCATCAACAACAGTTGCTCGGCCAACAATATGAAAACCACCCGAATATCTTCGGCAATGGAAAGCAGGAGTTTGATGTAATTTTCCGATTCGACGCGTGATTTCTTCTCGCTCAAATCATTCACTTTCTTCAACCCCCGAAGAATTATCGCGACTTCTTCTCCGAAATCTTTTTTAATTTCATCAATCGTGAAATGGCCTTTCAAAACCGGTCTGAACACTAAAACAGCACAAACCACCGCTTGTTTCAATCCAATCTCATCGATTAAGATCAAAGCCGTTTTCATATCGAACATCAGATTGTTCAACACGCTTTCAGAGCTTTCATCAGCGGTTTTTTGCAGCGAATCCTTCAATCTTTTTTTCAACGAATCGGTTTTTTGCACACTCCATTTCTGCCGAAACAAATCGTACAGTTTTCGGTGCAATAAAAGATAATCGTTAGTATGAAAAGTGGGTTCTGCGCTCATTTTGTCGTTACAAATCCGATTTGCTGTGTAAAATTACAAATTTTTGACGAAAAACTTCATTTTTGATAATAAACTTGCTTTATTGACGAGCAAAAATCTATTTCAAGGCGGGTTATTAAACGCAGTCGCCTTTCCGGTTAGCGTTTTATTTATTAAATTTGCAATTCTAAAAGCAATCAGATGAAAAACGTATTATTTCCCGTAATTCTGTTGATTTTCGGAATGTTGACGGGGTGTCAGAACAAAAAAACCGATGACGGCTTTGTATCCATTTTCGACGGAAAATCGTTGGACGGATGGAAAGGCGACAGCACTTACTGGAGTGTGCAAGATGGTATTCTTACCGGGGAAATCACTCCCGAAACTATTTTGTCGAGAAACACTTTCATTATCTGGCAAAACGGCGCGCCCGAAAACTTTGAGCTGAAACTGGAGTATCGCATCAGTGCGGATGGAAACAGCGGCATCAACTACAGAAGCCAAGAAATTTCCGATGTCCCGTTTGCGCTGAAAGGATATCAATTCGATATTGACGGAAAGAACAATTACACGGGACAAAACTACGAAGAACGCGGCAGAACTACACTCGCCTATCAAGGCCAGACAGTGGTGCTGAACGCTTTACCCGACTCGTTATCCAGCCTTCCGGTTTCGGATTTGGTGAAGAACAATGCCTGGACGAAAGCCGAAATAACGGAATTGGCGAATGTTGCCGAACTGAAAAGCAACATCAAAAATAACGATTGGAATTCGTGCCACCTTGTGGTGAACGGCAATAATATGAAGCATTTTGTAAACGGCATTTTATTCAGCGAAGTAACAGATAACGATACTGTTCACGGCAAAAAGAGCGGATTAATAGGCGTTCAGGTTCACGTGGGGCCGCCTATGAAAGTAGAATTCCGGAATATTCGATTGAAAACACTTAATTAACAATATATTAAATGAAAAAATTATCACTTTTGGTATTGATGCTGTTGCCGTTTTTGGGCTTCGCACAAACTTTTTCGTTAAACGACGGATGGACATTCTCACAAGCCGACAAAGAAACGTGGTACAAAGCCGAAGTTCCGGGTTCGGTGCAGCGCGATTTAATTCGCCACAAGGTTTTACCCGACCCGTTTTACGGCACCAACGAAAAACTGATTCAATGGGTGGAAGACGAAAACTGGGATTTCAAAAAATCGTTCACGGTTACCGCTGAACAATTGGCTCACGATAATGCAGTTATCTTCTTTGAAGGATTGGACACACAGGCCGATGTATTCCTAAACGGTTCGCGCATTCTGCGTTCCGAAAATATGTTTGTAGGACACAAAGTATCAGTGAAAAACCTGTTGAAAGAAGGTGAAAACAGTCTCTATATTCGTTTTTATTCCCCTGTACAATCGTTGATGCCCGCCCGTTTAACCGCAGGTTACGATTATCCCGCCGGAAACGACCATCGCGACGAAAAACTGAGCATCTACAACCGCAAAGCGCCTTACCATTTTGGCTGGGACTGGGGAATCCGCATCGTGCAGATGGGAATCTGGAAACCGGTTTCACTTACGTTTTACGATAATGCGCGAATTGATGATTTTTATGTGAAACAGACAAAAGTTACAAAAGAAAAAGCTGAAATTGAAAATATCATCGAAATATATTCCAACAAAGAAACATCGGCAATGCTGAGTGTTTCGGCTTTTGACGGAAAAACAGAAGTGCAATCGCAAAGCAAAAACGTTGAATTGAAAAAAGGGAAAAACACCTTTTCTGTTCCTTTCACCATCAACAATCCCAAAAGATGGATGCCAACCGGCTGGGGCGAGCAACATCTATATGATTTCATAGCAAAAATAGCAACTGATAATCAGGAAATTGCCCAGAAATCAGAAAAAATCGGTTTACGTTCTGTCAGATTGGTTCAGGAAGCGGATGAGCACGGAAAATCGTTCTATTTTGAAGTGAACGGTATTCCGCTCTTCGCCAAAGGCGCCAATTACATTCCCGGTGAGATTTTCACAACGCAGCAAACCAGCGATTATTACGAAAAACTTTTCGATAATATGGAAGCTGCCAACATGAACTTTGTTCGCGTTTGGGGTGGCGGAATTTACGAGAACGAAGAATTTTACCGTCAGGCCGATGAAAGAGGCATTGTGGTTTGGCAGGATTTTATTTTCGGATGCGTCCCCTACCCGTCCGACAACGATTTTCTGCAAAACGTTAAAAATGAAGTAGTTTATAACATTAAAAGACTGCGCAACCACGCTTCGCTGGCTTTCTGGTGCGGCAATAACGAAGTGGAAGAAGGGCTTCAGCACTGGGGTTGGGACAAGCAATACTCGGCGGAAATTTACAACAACTGGCTCAAAGGATACGATAAAACCTTCCGTGAACTCATTCCCGATTTGGTAAACGAATTCGACGGTACACGCAGCTATATCCACGGTTCGCCGTACGATTCCAACTGGGGAAATCCCGAAACCTTCGCATCGAGCGACGTACACGATTGGGGGCTTTGGTACGGGCACCTTCCGTTTGAAGGAATGGCCGATCGGCTTCCGCGCTTCGCCAGCGAATTCGGATTCCAATCGTTTCCCGAAATGAAAGTTATCCGTTCTTTCGCGCCCGAAGACCAGTGGAGCCTGGAAAGCGACGTGATGAAAGTTCATCAGAAAGCATCGACCGGAAATTCACTCATCAAAAAATACATGGACATGTATTATCACGAACCGAAAAACTTTGAAGATTTTGTCTATATCGGGCTGGTGATGCAGGGTAACGGCATGGAGGAGTCTGTGGAAGCAATGCGTCGCGGCAGGGATTATTGCATGGGCGCTCTGTATTGGCAGATCAACGACGACTGGCCTGTGGTTTCGTGGTCAAGCATCGATTATTACGGCAACTGGAAAGCGCAGCATTACCGCATGCGCGACGTGTTTGCTCCGTTGGCGCTGGGCGTTAAATTTCAGGATAACCAATTGAATTACTACACGATGTCGGATTATTTGAACGATATGAATAACCTGCAATTAACGGTTCAGGTGGTGGATTTCAACAAAGGTGTGGTAAAGCAATTGAAGGAAAAAGTGAATGCGAAGGCAAATGCCAGCAATATTGTGAAAACTTTCAACGTTGCCGAAGTGGTTTCGGAATCAGATAAAGCCAACACAATGATTCGTGCATGGCTTTCCGACAGCAAAGGAAACAAAATCTCTACCAAAGATTATTTCTTCTACTGGCCAAATAAACTCAATCTGCCGCAGACTGACGTAAAAACTTCGGTAAAATATGCCGACGGAAAATATACAGTAACGCTCACAAGCGCCAGACTGGCGAAAGATGTTTTCGTGGAAATCCCCATTATGGGCGCACAATTCACCGATAATTTTATCGATTTGCTGCCTGGAGAAAAGAAAGTTATTGAAATAATTTCGCCGGAACTGAAAGCTGCGGCAAGAACGCCGATAACGGTTAAACACATCAGAGAAACGTATTAAGATTTACGATTTACGATTGAAAAATGTAGGTAGCCAAATATCAACCGCTCGTAACTAATAACTCAAAACTTATAACTCGCAATGAAATCTTTAAAAGAACTATATCGCATAGGCAACGGGCCGTCGAGCAGCCACACGATGGGGCCGAAAAAAGCCGCTCAACTGTTTCTGGAAAAAAATCCACAAGCGGCAAAATTTGTTGTAACGCTTTATGGAAGCCTGGCGGCTACCGGAAAGGGACACTTAACTGATTTTGCCATTTTAAAAGTGCTGGAACCACACGCCCCCACCACCATCGAATGGCTGCCAAAGACTTTTCTGCCGTTTCATCCCAACGCGATGAAATTCGACGCTTTTGATGCCGAAGGCAAAAACATCGATTCGTGGATGGTTTACAGCGTAGGCGGAGGCGCATTGAGCGACGGAGAAAAGATCGTTGGATTATCGGAATCGGCAGAAAAAGATATTTATCCGATGACCAACATTGCCGACATCCAACTGTGGTGCGAACAGAACGGCAGAACGTACTGGGAATACGTGGAAATGCACGAAGATCCCGATCTTTGGGATCATTTGCGCGATGTGTGGAGGGTGATGAAAGCCGCCGTAAAAAGCGGACTGGATAACGAAGGCGTGTTGCCCGGCCCGCTAAACCTGCAACGCAAAGCGGCCAGCTACTTCATTAAAGCCAAAGGCTACAAGGCATCGCTTCAATCGCGCGGACTGGTTTTCGCTTACGCGCTGGCCGTTTCGGAAGAAAATGCGGCAGGCGGAGAAATTGTTACCGCGCCCACATGCGGTTCGTGCGGCGTGCTTCCCGCCATTTTGTATCACCTGGAAGAAAGCCGTGATTTCAGCGAAACCCGCATTTTACGCGCGCTGGCAACTGCCGGATTGTTTGGCAATGTGGTAAAACAAAATGCGTCTATTTCGGGAGCCGAAGTGGGTTGTCAGGGAGAAGTGGGCGTAGCCTGTTCTATGGCGGCAGCGGCGGCCAGCCAGTTGTTCGGCGGAAGTCCGGCGCAAATTGAATACGCTGCCGAAATGGGACTGGAGCATCATTTGGGAATGACTTGCGACCCGGTTTGCGGATTGGTGCAGGTTCCCTGTATCGAGCGGAACGCTTACGCCGCCGCCCGGGCGTTGGATGCCAACCTGTATTCTTCTTTTACCGACGGAACTCATTTAGTATCGTTCGATCGCGTGGTGGAAGTAATGAAACAAACCGGGCACGACTTGCCGTCGCTATACAAAGAAACGAGCGAAGGCGGATTGGCGCTGGATTACAGAAGAATGAACCATTAAATGTAGAGACACACGACCGTGTGTCTCTACTGTTTTTTTATTCTGTCATCATCGGTTTATACATATCCTGCGCGGTAATGCCGCACTCTTTCATCATTTGCAGGCAATATTCCAGTTTGCCGAAATCGGAATTGCTGTTGTTGGTACCGAAAGTGAATTTCAACCCGGCGGCTTTGGCTTTCTGTATAAACGATTTGTTGGGTATTTTGTACCGATGATTGATCTCCAGCACTTTGTTGGTTCTTACCATCGCTTCGATCACCTTGTTTTGGCGGGCGTCTGTCCAAAACATATCGTAACGGTCGTTCATTGCATCGGGAAGAAAATTCGGATTCACGTACACGTCCATCGGCTCGTCCATAACCATAACGATCTTTTCCACAATCAAATCCATGTATTTCTGTTCGTCGTCGATAAACACTTCGTCCGGCATCCACAGGCGGGTTCTGTTACCTTTCCGGTCTGTAAACGTCATAGCATCGGTAAAAACGTAATCGAACAAGTCGCGCACTTCTTTCGAGAAAGTCGTCGGCCACTCGCGCCCTTCGCCCTGCATAGCCTGCACAAACGGCTGCCCTTTCATTTTTTCAAAATACTCCACCACCTGAGCATCGTCTTGAATCGGAAATCCGATACCGCAATTGGGCGCCAGCGCATAGTTGATGCCGTATTTTCGCGATTGCGATTTGGCCAGTTCCAGCGTTAAATCTTCTTTCAGGTGAACGTGGTAATCAAGCACCGGAAAGTTTGCCTGATGCAGTTTGATGATATCGTCAGCCGATTCATCGATAGCTTCGGCAAGTTGACTGTCGATTAAGGCTTTATCGGCTTTTAAAGGCTTGATTTCGATGGATTTTACTTCGATGTTTCCTTCGGTGCTTTGAAACGATAAAGAGCCGTTAGAAAGGACTTGCGACGCGTTTTCCGGTGTGCGGTATGGATTGGCCGGTTCTACGTATTCCACCAGCAATTCATCGTTAACGGAAACTTCTATCTTTTTGCCTTCTACCTTGATGCGAACGTCGAACCATTCGTCTTTTTTCACGATGGATTTTGTTAAATTTCTTACTGATAGCAAACTTCCGGTCTTTGTCCACCATTGCGCATTTTCCAGGTTGTTGTTCAGTGCAACGGCATAGCCGCCGTTACCGTTTTCATCGGTATGAAATCGGATTTCTCCTTTTCCGTTTCCCACGGTTTTTGTAGTTACAAGCAGTTCGAAATCGGTGAAATTTCCGTTTTTCAAGGTCATCTTACCCGTATTTCCGATCTGAACTACTGAATTAGAAACCGTAACAGAACCTTCGGTCAACCAATTACTTACATCTTCACCGTTGAAAAGAGTTTTATTCTTGCTTAGGTCGGTACAACCCGATAGAACAAGAGAAAGCACAAACAAAAACGATACAATTTTTTTAGTCATAGTTTTAAATTTAGCAGATTTTTTTTTAAAAAGTAAGCAGCAATTCAACCGTAAACTTGTCCGAATCCATTTCATCGTATAAGTTTAAGATATCCAATGTATTGTTTATAAAATACCATTCGTAATCCAATCTCAGGATCGATGAAAAATATTTCTTCGTCAACCCGAAACCAAGTCCTACGGTCAAGCGATTCGCATCAAATCCACTCACATTCAAATGTTTATCGATAGCGTCCCAACGGACTGCCGGAATAATATGTTTAAAGAAATAAGTTTCCTTCAGTGGAAAAACGTAAGCGCCTTGCACATAATACGATAGCATTTCATCTTCATCCCTGTTTTTGTTATCCCGTTTCATAAATTCGGTTTCTATCTTCCATTTATCGGCCTGATAACGCAAATCTGCTCCATAAAAAAGGTAATGCGCAACGGATGTATTCAAATAGTCGTAAAATTTAAAAGTAGAACGCAAACCCTTCATCGTACCCAGCTCGAAACGAGCGCCATACGACAATCTTTCGCGCCAAACGGGGTCGTTTATGGTATTTCCGTTGTAAAGGCCAAATTCGATGGACGTAGGCACAGAGCCGATTTGAAAGTTGTAATCGGCATGAAAACCGATGTCGCGGGTACTTAAAAAATATTTTCCGATAAAAGCCCGGTTGGCGAACATTAAATTGGCGGGAGCAACAACGTATGTGTTGAACAAGGGAATGCTGGTTTGCCCCAGCGAGAATGTCAAGCCTTCAATCGGCACGAACGAACCGAACAGGTCCAACACCTTGAAATTGCCGTTATCGCTCAACTCAATTTGTCCGCGATAAGTGAAAAAATCGGTCAGGTTTCCGCGAATTCCCAACCTGGAGTTTCTAACGGAAAATCGATAGTTTCCGGTTTCGGTGGCATACTCCACTTTATTTTTCATCGCTCCGTCGACACTAAACGATGGATAACGGACCGAATCGGCTTCCTGAGCCGATATAGCCAATGAAATAGCGAATAAAATTAGGATAAGATAATTTTTTAATGTCATTATATTGTTTTGATGGTTGACGTTTGATGTTTAGGGGTTTATGTTAGTAGATACGCGTTTCTTTTCCCCTTCAATCATTTTCTTTTTAATGTCCAGTCCCCAGAAATATCCGCCCAAAGCACCGTCGGAACGGATAACGCGGTGACAGGGAATGATGTACGAAACAGGGTTATCGCCGACGGCGGAACCCACTGCACGCACGGCTTTCGGGTTGTTTACGGCATCGGCAACTGCCCGATAGGAAGATAATTTTCCGATAGGAATTTCCAGCAACGCTTTCCAAACACTGAGCTGAAAATCGGTTCCCGAAATGTGTAACGGAAACTCGGCAACTTCTTCGTTTCGGATAAAACTTAAGGCGGATTGATGCAAATCGGCTGTTTTTTCCTGAATATCGGCACCGGAATATCTCTTTTTTAAATCAGTAAGCATCGGTTCTTTTTCTCCGAAACCGATGTAACAAATGCCTTTCGAAGTGGAAGCGATAAGCGCTAAACTGTAATCGGTTTCGTAAAAGAAATAGTTGATAACTAAATCTTTTATTTCTTTTTTGTTCATAGGAACAATGGAAACGGTGTTGTGCATAATTGTTGTTATTAATTAAGTTACGAATTTTAAATCAGCTTTGCTGATTTATTCGTGCAAATTGGTGCCATTTCTCGTCAAAGCGAGCGAACAAGTTCGAGCGGTGGCTGTATATAATAATTTGCAAAGCAAAATAACATAAAATAATTTTTAATTGGTACTTATCGAAAATAATCTATTTGTATTTTTAACCACAAAATTGGGTTTATAAGCCACGAATGACACGAATTAACACGAATTTCATTCGTGATTAGTTGTGATGCCAAGAGTAAAAATACTCAAATTTATAAAATCAATCGCTTGTATTCCAGACGTTCGCGCGCAAAATTCACCAACATTCCCAGTTTATTTCCGGAAACCTTCAAGTAATTGATTGTTTGCGAGATATGTTCGTTTGTTAATTCCGAAACACATTTAACTTCCAAAATAATTTTGTTCCATACTACAAAATCTGCGTAAAAGCAATGCGGTAGTATCTTGCCTTTAAAAAACACATGATATTCTTTTTCACGCTCATACAGAATATTTTCTTGTTGAAAAAGTATTTCTAAAGCATCTTTATAAACAACTTCCGAAAATCCGTGTCCTAATTCGTTATGAACATCCATGCAAAATCCAATAATCGAATATGATTCGTTCTTATAAACAATCTCGGAATTCATTTTTTCTATTCGTGTTTATCTGTGCCATTCGTGGCTTAAAATCTACTCCGCAAAAAACTGCTCAAACCCTTCGGAGTAAGTTACATCCACGGTGCCGTCGGGTTTCGCGTAAATGAAATAATAATGCAGGCCGGAAATTTTTTGGGCAATCTCTTTCGATTTTTCCAGTCCCGAAGCCATAAATGCCGTGGCATACGCGTCGGCTGTCATGCAATCGTCGGCAATTACGGTGGCGCCCAAAATATCCTGTTCCGAAGGATATCCGGTTTGCGGATCGATGGTGTGCGCGTATTTTTTACCGTCTTTCAGGTAATAATTCCGGTAATTTCCCGATGTGGCCAGCGACTTATCGCACAGCGAAAGAATGGTTTGCAGTTGGTGTTGTAATCCGGTGCTGTCGTCGATGGGTTTATCCACGCCTATGCGCCAGCACACGTCTTTATCGTTCACGCCCTTGGCCACTACTTCACCGCCAATTTCCACCATATAATTCTCAATTCCGTAGCTATCCAGCAATCGGGCAACCAAATCGCAGGAATATCCTTTGGAAATAGCGGAAGGGTTCAGTTGCACTCTCGAATCGGTTTTTACCACGTTTCCTTCGCTGTCGATGGTTATTTTATCGTAACCGACAAACTGTTTCAGGCTGTCGATAATTTCGGGCGTAATGCTGTCCATATTCTTGAAACCGAATCCCCAGGCGTTGATGAGCGGCGAAGCTGTAATATCGAATTTGCCGTCCGACAAGCGAGAAACTTCCCTGGCTTTGTTGAATACTTCCATAAACATCGAGTCGGTTTTCACGGGCACGTTGTTGTTTATTTTGGTGATTATCGTGTTTTCCCCGAAAGGGTTCAGCGATAACTCAAACCGTTCTAATTCTGCCAGAATTTCACTTTCCAGTGAGCGATTGTAAGCGTATTTGATGTTGTACAAGGTGTGGAAAATTTCGCCGCTGTTCTGGAAATAGGGGTAATTCGGTTTTTTCTTATCTCCTGAGCCGCAGGATGCAAAAAGGACTATAAAAATAAAAAATATAGCTGTTTTTGTAAGTTTCATGCTCTCTTAAATAATTAGTAATTGGTAATTAGCAATTGGTGATTTTTTCTCAAATCTCCTCCTCAATCCGATAATTATTCCTATCCGGCGAATTTCGTGAGATCAGTTCGCCCAAAAATCCTGTAAGGAAAAGCAACGTTCCCAAAATCATCAGCGTGAGCGAGATATAAAAATAGGGAGATTCGGTTACCAGCCGATACGAATTTCCGTGGTGCATATCGTACAGTTTGATGGCTCCCACTGCAAGGCTGGAAAAGAAACCGAGAACAAACATGATACTGCCCAGCAGTCCGAAAAAGTGCATCGGTTTTTTGCCGAATTTGTTCAGAAACCAAATCGTCAGCAAATCTAAATACCCATTTACAAAACGGCTGGCGCCGAACTTGCTTTTGCCGTATTTTCGTGCCTGATGTTGAACTACTTTCTCGCCAATATTTTTAAATCCGGCGTCTTTGGCCAAAATGGGGATGTAGCGGTGCATATCGTTGTAAACTTCTATGCTTTTGGCTAAGGAACGTTTGTAGGCTTTTAATCCGCAATTGAAATCGTGCAGTTTAATTCCCGATACATTCCGTGCCGTGGCATTGAAAAACTTCGACGGCAGGTTTTTGGTCAATGCAGCATCGTAACGCTTGCGTTTCCAACCCGAAACCAGATCGTAACCGTCTTCTTTTACCATTCGGTAGAGTTCGGGAATTTCGTCTGGACTGTCTTGCAAATCGGCATCCATGGTGATAATCACGTTTCCTTTGGCTTTCTGGAAAGCGCAATGCAAAGCGGGCGATTTTCCGTAGTTTCGCTGGAATTTTATCGCTTTCACTTTATCCGATTGCTCGCGAAGTTCCGTAATTACTTCCCACGAACCATCAGTGCTTCCGTCGTCCACAAAAATAATTTCATACGAAAAACCGTTTTCTTCCATCACGCGTTTTATCCACGTGTGCAGTTCGGGAAGCGATTCTTCTTCGTTGTAGAGCGGTATTACAACAGAAATATCCATATCAGTTAAATTTACGATTGCTTTTTAATTTTCCTTAGTTTGATTTGCAGTCTCTTTACTGTTTCTCGGAGTATATCGAAGCGCCATCGGAACGATAAACAACGACAAAACAAGTCCGATTAACACATCGGCCAGAATCACGTTGCTGAAAATATAATTCATGGCCGTGGGCAACGGCTGATTTTCAATGGAGCTAACCATTCTGTCGCTCAAATTCATCGTTTTCACCGTCTCGATCATATTTTCGTACAATTTTCCCACAAACGCCTGATCAACCCACGTGATATGTATGAAAACGATTACGGCTTCTAAAATAGACGCAAAAAAGAACAGCATAATTCCGAACTGCACTCCGTGCCAATAGCTCATATTGTTGCTTAGGATATCGGTTTTGTACTTTGTGAGAAAATAATAAAGAATAAGCGGTGTGCCGATTGTCAGAAACGAGCCGATAAGATTTAAAGCCGCAAATTGGGTAGAACCCATTACAAAAAGATACTTCAATATCCAAAATAAACCCAAAAACACGCCGGCATACATGGCGTAATTCATCAACTGACTTTTATCTTCCCGCATAAATAACTTTTTAACCTACAAAAGTAACTAAAAAAAGTCAGATGTGGGAAGCCGGAAACCGGAAGTTTGCTTATCTGTTTCTTTTTTATACCTTTGCTAATATAAATTAAACGTTATGGATACAATGAAAATAGCTGCCGAAAAAAACAGCATCATCCGCCAGTTGCTCGATGTGAACGATGCCGAAGTGCTCGAACAGGTAAAGCAACTGCTCCGCCGCGAAAATCGGAAACAATCGGTCGACATCGTTGCCGAACCTGACGAAGAATACAAGGCGTTGAGCAAAAAGGAGATTACTGCCGACATAAATGAAATGTGTAATCAAATAAAATTGGCTCGGGACGGTAAATTACAAGGGCGGCCATTAAAAGATGTGCTTGATGAATTATAATTTTGTTTCGTACTCACTAAAAATCACAACACCAAAAACACCCATCATCCAACACCCAACATTTTTCCCCACCCAATGTAAAATATTCACAAATTGTGTTAACTTTGCACGAATCAAAAAAACAACATTCTTTTTAACATGGAAAATGTAAAACATCTCACCCCCCTGTCCAAAACCGTGGTTGGGGTTCAGTTTCTTTTTGTGGCTTTCGGAGCCACGGTTTTAGTTCCTCTTTTAGTCGGCTTGGATCCGTCCACAGCCTTATTCACCGCCGGAATCGGGACATTGATCTTTCACTTGGTTTCGAAAGGTATTGTCCCCATTTTTTTGGGCAGCAGTTTCGCCTTCATCGCTCCCATCATCAAAGCCACCGAATTGTACGGATTGCCGGGAACACTGTCGGGATTGGTTGCCGTGGGCGCCGTTTATTTTCTGATGAGCGCGCTCGTGAAATGGCAGGGAATAAAAGTTATTCAGCGGTTGTTTCCGCCTGTGGTTATCGGCCCCGTGATTATGCTCATCGGGCTTTCGCTTTCGGGAACGGGAGTGGATATGGCGTCGCAAGACTGGCTGCTGGCCATTATTGCCCTGGTAACGTCAATTGTCGTGAGTATGTTTGCCAAAGGATTATTGAAACTGATACCGATTTTCAGCGGAATTATCGTGGGATATCTTGCCGCTTTTTTTATGGGAAAGATAGACTTCACCCCGGTTATCGATGCGCCATGGTTTAGTTTGCCGCAATTTGTAACGCCTCAATTTTCGTGGCAGGCGATTTTGTTTATGGCTCCGGTTGCCATTGCGCCGGTTATCGAACACGTGGGCGATGTGTATGCCGTAAGCCAGGTGGCCGAGAAAGATTTCGTGAAAAATCCCGGATTGCACAGAACCATGTTGGGCGATGGTATCGCGTGCAGTATTGCCGGACTCATCGGCGGGCCTCCCGTTACCACTTATTCCGAAGTAACCGGTGCCATGGTGCTGACTAAAGTTACCGATCCGGTGGTGATTCGCATCGCTGCCGTTACGGGCATTGTATTTTCGCTGGTGGGAAAAATCAGTGTTTTTCTGAAAACCATACCCAATGCGGTGTTGGGCGGAATTATGCTGCTGCTTTTCGGTATGATCGCCGCCACCGGTGTTAACAATATGATTGCCAATAAAACCAATATGGGCATCACCCGAAATTTAATTATTGTCTCGCTTACTCTTACAACCGGAATTGGCGGAGCTATTTTAAAAGTAGGCGATTTCACATTCGCCGGAATTGGCCTGGCTGCTATGGTGGGAGTGATTCTTAATCTGATTTTGCCGAGACAGAAGGAAGAGAAGGAAAGCGTAAGTAAGTAAGATCTCACCTTAATGCGCCGTGCGGTTTTGAACCGCAAGGCGCGGTGGAACATCACATAAAATATGAACAACTCCAAAATATTTTCCATGCCTTTCGTCAATGTCTATCCGCTTTACATTCAAAAAGCGGAAAAGAAAG
>CAKTUP010000031.1 GCA_934621705.1 uncultured Petrimonas sp. | reverse complement strand
TCGCCGCGGGTTTGGTCGATAACTTGCTTTACCAACGGTGTGGATTGTTTGGTAATTCCCTGATAACGTTGACAATGGTCGTCGGCGCAGACGTCGAAATTGGTGTGGTCTTCGCGGTCGTACCAGCGAATGATTTCGGTGGGTGTTACAAACGATGTTTGGTAATCTTTTTCAATGGATTTGTTCTTTTGGATTTGCGCCAGCAGCCAGCTTCGCGAAATTACGGCGTGTGCTTTCAACAATTCCTCAGAACTGGTGGCGCTCATTTCGGACGAAATCACGCTGGTGAGATAATCTTCTAACGAAACGATGTTTACGGCGGAAATTGCATCGTTTTCCACAATAAATTTCAGTCCGCCCAAAAAACGTTGATTTTCTTTTCGTTCCCAATGGAAATTTACACCGATAATTACGTTTTTCAGCTCAAATGAATCGGAGTGAAGGTCATCGGCTTCAAAGGTAATAGATTCGTATTTTTCTCCTTCAAAAAGTATTTTTCCTTCGGAAATTTCTACGGAATAATTGCCTGCGGGGAATTCTTTTCCGGCAAGCTGATACGTACTCAATAACTTGAAATCGATTTTCGGCTGATGCAATAAAATGCCGACGCGGATTAGCGGTTCATGCCTCTCATGCCTCTCCCTAAATCCCTCTCCCATAGAGAGGGACTTAGCGGGCTGTGTATGATTGTTGGTTATGTGCATAGTTTAATGATGAGTGTTTATTTATTCGTCAGATCGCAAATTGGTCAGACGGGTTCGGAGAATTATTTCACTTTCTTATTCTCCCCTATTGGGGGAGTTAAAGGGTGCGCCTTGCCTGCAATTCCCACGTACGAATTCTGTCTTTATACGTGTTGTGCGCGTTCATTTTCACGATGTCGAGCGACGCATCCGAGTTGTCTTCCCAACGGCGACACAAATATAACACATCGTAAACACGGCCGATTTGATAGCGGCGCGAAATATTCAGCCCGAGGGCATAATCTTCGCCGTAGCTTGTGTTGGGCACTTTTATTTCGCGCAAAACAGGCGTGTAAAACGCGCGCGGCGCACCCAATCCGTTGATGCGAAGAGCATTGTTGCGGCCGTTATCGGGTGTCCACTCGCGGTGGTCGATAATGCCCGGGGGAATTTCTTCCATCGCGAAATTGGTCATTTGATACGTGCCCACAACCATTGCGCAATTCTGTTCGTAGAACGCGTTTACTATTTTTTGCAGCGTGTCGTCCCCACTGTACACATCGTCACTGTCGAGCTGAACGGCAAATTTACCACATTCTTCGTGATGTACCCCCATATTCCAGCAACCGCCGATGCCTAAATCGTCGCGATTGGGAATAACGTGGATCAACCGCTCGTCGTTAAATTCGCGAATGGCTTCGGTGGTGCCGTCTGTAGAATGGTTGTCCACCACGATGAGGTTGAACTTGAAATCGGTTTCCTGTATCAATACCGATTCGATAGCATCTTTGATGGTTTTGATGCGGTTCCGAACGGGAATAATTACCGATGCTTCGTATTCGAACTTGCCTTTGTCGAACTCAATTTTCTCGAATTTGGGTTTCAGGTATGCGCCCACGTCTTTCAGATGCTGTGTGCAAGCTTGTTCCATTTCCACCTGCACGGCACGGTTTTTCGGGTCCACATAGTCGAAAATCTTTTGTCCCGATGCGCGTGTATCGTCTTCAATTTCGGTATACAGGTATTCGTTGATGTGCACAAGCGGATGTTTTTGCGAAATTTTCAACCGCAAATCGTACAATCCGGCAAATTGATACGATTCTTTTTTCATTTTTTTTACGGCTTCTTTCAGCGCATCAGCGTTGTAAACTAGCAATGAACCGAAATTGAAATCGTCGCGCAAACTGCCTTCCTGATAATCGATTACCGGATGGTTTTTCTTTTCGCCGTTGGCAATGGCGTAATAATCGGCATAAACCATTCCTGCGCTTGTGTCTTCCGCAATGCGAAGCATACGTTCCAGCGCGAAATAACCGGGTTTCAGCACGGTCGGTTTTTGGTAGATGAGCGTGTAGTCTGCCGATGATTTTTCGGCGATTTTTCGGATGGTTTCGGTACTTTGTAACGTATCAATCGCAATGTTCTTGCATCCGTCGATGGTTTCCGTTACGTTTTCGGGCGTGAGCAGGTAAATCTTTTTTACCAACTCCGATTGTTTTAACTCTTCCACGGTTTTTGCCGCCTGTTCGGGCTGCGTGAAGAGGATGAAGGCGTTTATTTTTTTCATATTTTTGTGTTTACCCCTGAATCCCCTAAAGGGAATTTGGCGGGCTGTGAATGTTTTATCTTAGAAATTCTCCGAAAAGTTTTTTGCGAACCTTTCCATAATTGGTGTTTCTATAGTCACCATTATTCCAGTAATTTAAGTCTAATGTTGAATCTGTATGTTGAATGTGGTAAGTTGTGCCAGCGTTTGAATGCATTTCTTGTCTTAAGTATAAATTCATTACTCGTATAATGAATTTGTTTATTATTTTCTCATCGTTTTTTGTAAGAATTTTAAATGTGTCGATAACAATTATTCTAGAGTTTTCATCAATATCACTATAACTGTAATCTTCCTCGTAAATACTAATAATATTATCACAAGAAACAGAATCTACGGTGAAGTTGGCAATTAATCTATTCTCTTTATCTTTGTGTAGTAGAATATATTCACGATGACCACCCCATTCCCCACAATCTGATGCTTCAACAGTTATCTTCAATGTGTCTTGTGAATAATTTAATAAATTTAGTGGCGTTGAATTATTTTCACAAGACAAAGGAATTCTGAAATTGTTTAATGTACAATTACTCATCAAACTAAAAATACACGAAACAATTAAGGTGATAAATATTTTTTTCATTTTGTCCAAATTTATAGAATGATTATAATTCTAATTTTCAATAAGCTAATAAGGTTTTTCCCTAGTAATCATTTTTCTACTAAGGTTATCTGAAAGAAATAAAGTCTTTGTTTTCTACGTTTTATAAAACCTTATTTTTAAAACTATTAATCTTAGTATGTGATACGCATCGCCAAATCAAACCTTATTACCTTATTATTTTATCGGACGAATTGTTTTCTCATAAAACTGAATAAAAGCATCGTATTCTTCGGCAAAAGTTTGTTTTTTGTGATGCTCTTTCTGATTCAGAATATATTTGCAAACTTTGTCCACATCGTTCTTTGAAACAGAAAAAGCCGAACAAGAATCCTGCCATTGAAAATTTCCTGTGCATAATTTGTTGTCGTTTATAAATCGTTCCGAACTGTTTGCTACAATCGTTGCCAATGTTTCTTCGTCTTTGTCTGGTGAACGAGATACTAAAAAGTGAACATGTTCGGGATTGGCATAAATTGCGTATAAACGGCAATTGTTGTTATTGATAATTCCTGTGATATACTTCTCTATTCGTATTCGGTTTTTCTCTTCAATCAGCGGCAATCGATTATAAGTTGTGAATACAAAATGTACGTATAGGTTGTTGTACTGTACTTTCATATTTCTATTTTTTAATAAGGTAATAAGGTTGTCTGCCATTAGGTTTCTATTTTCTACTAAGGTTGCTTAGAAAAAATAAGGTTTTTGTTTCCAGCGTTTTGTAAAACCTTACTTTTTAATCCATCAACCTTAGTACTTATAACGCGTATATCAAAGCTAACCTTATTAGCTTATTATTTAAAATTCCATCACTTCCAAAATCTGTTTTATCAACTCATTCCTTTTCTCCTGCTCTTTTACCGATTCTATCGGGAAACCCAATATGCATGTGCTATACGTTTCTCCTTTGTAAAACGTTCCTGCGCTTAAATTATTCTCCGAATAGCGGAAAACTGTAAACGAATTTTCTCCGCTGGGTTCGATGGCGTTGGGATGTTCCACGACGTAGCTTTCGCTATTTAATTCGTTGAAATACTCGTAATTGCCTTGAATGGATTCGAAAGGCGAGGGGACGGCTTTAATTTTTCCCGTAACGGCGCCGTTGTTATTGCGCCACTTGAATTTGAGCGTGTTTTGCGCCCAATCTTTGTCTTCTTTCGTAGCGAAGGGATTGTCCCACAAATCGGTTCCGACGAATGCGCCGCTCACGATGATGTTTCCGCCGTTGTTGCAATAATCGCTAATTGCCTGTTGCTGCGTTTTCGAAAATGTTTTGAATGTGGGCGGTTTCGCTCCGCGCGCTACGCTCCATTCGCGTTGCTTGCCCAAAATCCAGTCCACCAGCTTGTAATCCGTCAACTTTGCCAAACCGTTTTCTACCGCGCTTGCCGATGTTGAAACAAATGAATATCCCGCTTCGGCAAACGCTTGCCCGTGAACGAACGGATAATCGAACGTGTTTCCGGCAATTTTAGTGGTTTCGAAATTGGCGTTGCTGTCGCCAAACCCCGATGCATCGTCGTCCATCCACGGAATTACGCGTCGAAACTCGTTTTGCTGCCCTATAAAATGGTGGTCGGCAATATACGGCACGCCGTTATCCACGTTTCCGGCGAATCCGGCGATGCTGTCTTCGGAAGTGGTAAAACTGTGCGGCGCCGACACGCGCGTAAATCCGTTCACAATCAAGGCTTCACCTTTTTGATCAGACTTCCTGCAAACCGATAAAATTTCGGATGGAAAGCTCTTGCCGCCATCGTTCACGGCTTCCACTTTGAAACTATAAATGTTGTCTTTTTCAATACGGATTTTGTGATTATTTGTATTCGCAATTACGCCGTTGTCGAATCCGCCATCGTTAATGCGTGTATAAATGATATATTTTGAGGGATTTGCCGATGGTTCTGTTGCATCGGGCGTAGAATTCCATTTTAGTTCTACTTCAGTTTCGCCCGAAAACGATGCGCTGAAATCCTTTACCGGCAACGGCTGCACCACATACGGGCGATTGTATTGCGAAGCAAGGAATTTTAGCATTCCCTTGTAAATGGAGCGGCTGACCGTGAAACGGAACATAGGGTCGAGGCCGTAACGCATGTCGGCAAAATTTTGGTGCGAAAGCAATTCCAGCAGCATGGTTGGCACATTGGGAATGCGTGCTTCGGCGTACGAGCGGTTCCAAAGGTGGCGGCGTGTCCAATCGGGTTCAAAATCGCGACGGATATCGTTCGTAATTTCGTCCATAATCAATTCCGTGAGGTCGCGCGACGCCCAGCGGGAACGTCCGTTTTCGAACCGTTCGTCGTTGTGGCGCGTCATATAAATTCCGAGCGTTCCCACGATGGTGTCACCCCAAAACGTTCCTGCATCGGTGTGAAACGCCATTGCCAAATCCACCGGAATATTCAAGCCTTCGGCTTTGGGAAGCGCCGGTGAACCACCCGCCAGCCAATTTACCCACACGCCGCGACTTGCGTAGTCGTCGGTGTAATCGTTTTTGCCTTCGGTGCGGTTGTAAACCGAATCGGGAACGCCCGCCCACTGCATCCAGTAGCGCGCACCTTCGGCATATCGCGGATAACCGCTGATTTCGGGTTTATAGTTGATTTTAGAAGTGAACGTTTCTTTCTCGGTAAGCGTTTCCGAACTTTTGGTGTTTTCTTTCTCGAAACCATCCGCGTTGGGCATTCGGGCGATGTTTCCCATCCCGCCGCCGATTTTTACGGCATCGGCGGTAACAATTCTACCAGCACGGTTGCTTTTGTTGGAAAGCGTGATCTTGTGGTTTTTTCCCTTCTCGAAATCGAAATAACCGAGAAAAATCCACGTGCTGCCACCCATAGTTTGGTTGACGGTGAAATCGGTTTGCCCGCCGGCGTGATACACGCTGTAAAACGCATCTTCCGCGCTGTTTTTCACGGTTTGATACGACACATACACGCCGTATTTTCCTTTTTCGGGAATTTCGGGCGACCACGTGGCAACGCTTTCCCCACCGCGCGAAACGGTTTTTACTTGCCGTGCGGTTCCCATCCGGAACGGATTTTCGCCGTCTAAATAAAACGCTTTCGAATTGGCAAATCCGGCGGAACCGGTTTGTTGCCAACGTTCTGTTCCATTGGCTTCCGAGTATCCCGAAGCGGCATCGTTGTCAACAATGATTTCTTTTGTGTTGTAATCGCGTTCACGAGGCATCAGCACATTTGCGCCCGCATTTTCCAGCATCGGCGTTAAAAACGGCAGTACGTAGCTTTGCGTGTAGAGGTCTTCCACGGTTTGAAAGATGCGCGCGCGCTGCCACTCCCACCTGCCGAGTTTTTGCTCGTAATACCATCCGTGGCTTTGCCAAAGGGCGATATGATTGTTTGTGAGTCCTTTATCGAATGATTTTTCGGGCGATGAAACGTTGGTTACGAGCGACGTTTTGACTTTGTGAGCAATCATTCGGTTTTTATCCTTCGTCGATTGGCGGTAAAAATTGGGCACCAACGTGCTTATTTCCTGCTTATCGGAAAACACGCCGATGCGGTATTTTTTTTGCGCCGCAGGCAAGTAATATCGCACGCTGTCGTAGATTTGACGCACGGTATTTTCACGCATCGGCAAGTACGAAAGCGAGAGATTGGTGTGAAATTCGATGCTCTTTTTTCGGTCGTTTACGACAATGCTATCCACCGAAACTCGTCCCGGCCGAAGTAACGTTTCTTTGTAAATATTGGATAAAGATGAGTTTAAGTATTTCTTTATATTGTCATTGTCAACTTCCTGTGAGAAAGAGAAATAAGAAATTAAAATAGCTGATATGATAAGTAGCGTTTTCTGTCTCATACTGAGATTAATTTATTGATTTATCTTTCTCTCATACGTTTCAAACGTATAATCAAATTTATGTTTTTCGTCCTTTTTGTGCTCTTCTTTCTCCATCAGTTCCCATTCCGAAAAATCGATTTCGGGAAAAAATGTATCCGCATCTTCAAAGGTGTGGTGGATGCGGGTGAGATACAAATTATCGGCCAATTCCAGCGATGAACGATACAACTGTCCGCCGCCGATAATGAAAATCTCTTTATCGGAAGGCGCTTTTTTAAACGCTTCTTCGAGCGAACGAACCACAATACAATTTGGATAGTTTTCCGCGTCGTCCGATGTAATGACAATATTCGTACGATTGGGCAGCGCGCCTTTCGGCAACGATTCAAACGTTCGGCGACCCATCACCACTGTGTGTCCCGAAGTGATGTTTTTGAAATGCTTTAAATCGTTGGGCAAGTGGCAAAGTAAATCGCCGCGGCGGCCGATGGCGTTTTCATTATCAATTGCAACAACAATAGCAGCCCCCCTTAATCCCCCCGAAGGGGAGAGAGTGGCGGGCTGTGAATGACTGTTTTTTGAAATCTCGTTCATCAATTATTTTATGTTCTGAACTTTAAACGTTAAACGTTGAACGCGTCAGACCGCTTGGAGCGGTCAGACGCTTACGGAACCTTTTATATGCGGATGCGGATCATAATCCGTCAATTCAAAATCTTCAAACTTAAAACCGAAAATATCTTTTACGTCGGGATTTATTTTCATTTGCGGTAGCGGGCGCGGTTCGCGCGAAAGTTGCAGATTTACTTGTTCTAAGTGGTTCAGGTAAATATGCGCATCGCCAAACGTATGTACAAAATCGCCTTCTTCCAAGCCGGTAACTTGTGCCATCATTTTCAATAGCAACGCATACGACGCGATATTAAACGGCACTCCCAAAAATACATCGGCGCTGCGTTGATAGAGCTGCAAACTCAATTTGCCGTCGGCAACGTAGAATTGAAAAAACGCGTGGCAGGGTGGGAGATTCATATTCGGAATATCGGCCACGTTCCACGAACTCACGATGATGCGCCGCGAATCAGGATTACTTTTCAGCGTGTTTACCACTTGCGAAATTTGGTCGATATGTCCGCCGTTGTAATCGGGCCACGAACGCCATTGATAACCGTAGATATGCCCGAGATCACCGTCTTCGTCTGCCCATTCGTTCCAGATGCGCACACCGTTATCGTTCAGGTATTTCACGTTGGTATCGCCGTTCAGAAACCACAACAATTCGTGTATAATGGATTTTAAATGCAATTTTTTGGTGGTAAGTACCGGAAATCCGTCACTCATCGCGAATCGGCTCTGATGGCCGAAAATACTGACGGTTCCTGTTCCCGTTCGGTCTTCTTTTCGTACGCCTTCGTCGAGCACGCGTTGAAGTAAATCCAAATACTGTTTCATTTTTCTTCGCTTAGAGCGTAGGGCAAAGGGCACAGGGTTTGGGCGAGCCGTTTGCTTATTCGCTTGTTTTGTTACAAAAACAAAAGTACGATATTTTTATTAATTTTCATCTTTTTCGCAAGTGGGGTTTTATTACTCAACTTTCACTTTTTCCAAACTAAAATTACAATAGATTGTTTTTATGCATATCTTTGAGAAAATTTAATTTATTAACACTATGAACTTATCCGAATTATTAAACGGCCCAATCGGGCAAACGGTTATAAACAACGTAGCCAATCAGTTGGGAATGGATCAAAGACAAGCCGCAAGCGCCATTAGCGTTGCCCTTCCGGCCATTTTGGGTGGAATGCAAAGAAACGTTCAGTCGCAACAAGGGGCGCAAAGCCTGAACAACGCGCTGAACGATGCAAGACACGATGGCAGCTTACTTGAAAATCTCGGAGGCCTTTTAGGCGGAGCGAACTCTCAGGCAATCAGCCAGGACGGCGGAAAGATTTTGGGGCATATTTTTGGCGCTAACAAACCGGCCGTGGAGCAGGGAATTTCTCAAAAAACCGGAATCAGCTTGCAGAAAATCGGACCGCTGTTGGCAATTCTTGCACCCATTGTTATGGCTTATTTGGGAAAAGAAAAGCGTCAGACCAATACCAATGCCGGCGGGCTTGGCGACTTGTTGGGTGGTTTATTAGGCGGCGGACAACCGCAAAGACGAAGCGGCGGCGGATTGATGGATATGGTTGGCGGCCTGTTGGATAAAAACAAAGACGGCAACGTGTTGGATGATATTTTGGGAATGATCAAGTAACGAAGCACAGATTTATATTTACTGAAAAAAGCCCTGAAAAAGGGCTTTTTTTATTATTTTTGGAAAAAAGTAAACAATTGCTTTCGGAAATGCGTTTTAACAATTAAACGAATACAGTTTTTTTCAGTCAATTAATCAAGAAAGAACTCTTAATACTTACACTTATGAAAAGAAATGTTTTTACTTCTCTGTTTGCGGTTATACTTTTATTGGGTGTGACTCTTGCAATGACTTCGTGCTCAAAGGATGATAAGATAACAGAAACCCAGTGGAAAGTTGTAAATATTTCGGTGAAAAAAGCAGATTGGGTATGGAAAAGTACCGACGGGTTTTACCAAGCTACTGTAAATTTGCCGGAATTAACTCCTTTTATTTTTGATGAAGGTGGTGCATTGGGATATTATAAATTTGGTAATGATTCGAAAACAGCGCTTCCTTACGTGAAAACTTATTCTTATGACGTTGTCGAAAATGGAGCTACGGTAACAAAATACTATACTGAAACAATCAGTTGTGATTTCAATTTAGGAAGTCCTTCAACTGTTACTTTTACTTTAGAAATGTCGGATTTGGCTTTTTATGATGATGGAGTACCGGTTGACATGAACTTTCAAGTTGTCTTAATCTGGTGAGATTGACCAAAAAATATATAAAAAACCTTTTTTTGCCTTTCGGTAAAAATATTTACCTTTGAAATAGATTGAAAATATTATAAAAAAACACTTGTCATGAAAAGAAAACTATTTACTGCATTTTTTGCATCATTATTTGTTGTTGGAATACTCATCGGAGGATACGCCTGCACAACCCCGTCTGAAGATTATGTTACCGAACAAGAATTACGTTCAATTATTCGCGATGAACTGAGAGGTTTTCTTACTCAGGAGCAAATCATACAGCTTATTAATAATTCCATCCCACCCAACGTAAGCGAAGAGCGCATTCGCCAAATAATTGCCGAAGAATTAAAAGGATCATTAACTCAAGCGCAAATCGATCAAATAATTAAGGCAGTTGGGCAAGGACTTACCGAAGCACAAATTCGTGATATTATCAAACAAGAAACAGAGAAAATTGCTACCGGTTGGAAGATCTTAAATTATAATGTAAAAAAAGAGGATTGGGATTGGAACGATAAAGCAGCCCAATATGAGGTGGTTGCCGATATTCCGGAACTAACGAAATTTATCTATGAAGAAGGAGCTGCAATCGGGTATGTATTTATTGGCACTCAGGGAGATGACGAAGTGCAAAAGATATTGCCTTATGTAAATACATATTCGGGTAAAAATGATGACGGTCAAACGGTATATTTTACCGAAACCATTAGTTGCGATTTTCAATTCAAAGACGGCGGCAAAAGTACAGTGGCATTTTTTATCAAATCGTCCGATTTGTTTAAAGATCCCGATGCGCCGCAAAATTACAGTTTCCGTGTTGTTTTGATTTGGTAATCATATAAACTCCGGTAGTGCGTCTGCCACCACAAACGAACTTCCGCCGATGAAAATAAAATCGTTTTCATCGGCGTTTTTTTGTGCCGCTTGGATGGCTTGCGGCACGGTTTCAAACGATTTTCCGTGCAAGCCAAAGTTTGCGGCTTGCTCCGCCAATGTGTTTTCGTTCAATGCCCGCTCGTTGGAGGGTTTTGTGAAATAATAAACGGCATTTTTGGGTAGCAAGCTCAGTATGGCGTGGACGTCTTTATCGTTCACCATTCCGAAAACGATATGCAGTTTGTCGTATTTTTCCGATTTTAATTGTTCAACAATATAGCGGATCCCGTGCGCATTATGTCCCGTATCGCAAACTGTTTTCGGATGTTCCTGAAGTACCTGCCAACGGCCCATCAGGCCGGTTAATTGCACCACATTGGCAAAACCATCATAAACCGCTTCCTTCGGAATTTGATATCCAATTTTTTTCAATTCGCTCACCGCAGCAAGTACGGTTTTTGTGTTTTTTTCTTGTGCGAAGCCACTTAGTGAATTCAATAAGTTGTGGTATTCGCTTGTGCTTATTCTCCAGCCTTTGTTGGTTTTTTGCGCAGAGAAGTCGGCGAAAATCGTTTCTGCAAATACGATTGGCGCATTTTCGGCATTGGCTTTATCGATAAAAACCTGTTTCACTTCTTCATCACCGGCTTCGCCGATAACAACCGGCGTGTTTGGTTTGATGATGCCTGCTTTTTCAGCAGCAATTTTTGGTAACGTATCACCCAAATATTGGGTATGCTCCAGTCCGATATTGGTAATGACGCACAAATCGGGAGAAATAATGTTGGTGCTGTCTAATCTTCCACCTAACCCAACTTCGACAACGGCAATATCTACTTTTTGCTCCGCAAAATAGAGAAACGCCATCTCCATCGTCAACTCGAAAAACGAAGGCATCACCGGTTCAACCTGTTCGCGGTATTTCTCTACGAAATCCACCACAAATTCTTCCGAAACCATTTGTCCGTTCACCCGAATGCGTTCGCGAAAATCCACCAAATGCGGTGAAGTGTATAACCCGACATTGTACCCCGATTCCTGCAAAATGGCAGCCAGCAAATGCGACGTGGAGCCTTTTCCGTTGGTGCCACCTACGTGTATCGTTTTGTAGTTTCGGTGCGGATGGTCGAAAATGGCATCGAGCCGCAGGCTGTTATCCAGTCCCGGTTTGTACGCCAGGTGCCCGATGCGTTGGTATTCGGGCATTTGGGAGTATAAATAGTCTAAAGTTTCAGGATAGGTCATATTGTAATGTGCTGATTTTCTAATGTGGCAATAGGTTTATAAACAAAAATGCACTCAATAAGTGCATTTTTGTCAAAACTCGTAACTCGTAACTCGCAACTCGTTTTAATTCTTCAACGGCAACACCGAATATTGGCGCGAATAACGCAGTTGCTGTTTCACATAATCTTCGTCGTAGGAAATGGTTACGTCGGTAACTTTGCCGCTTTCATCGGTAACGAGTTTGTAAACCGGATTCACGAAACCTTTGTATGGAGCCAGATCCAGTTTGGCGTAACGATCCAGTACTTCTTTGTGTAATGCCTGATTTACTTTCACACCGTAGGTTTCCACCAGTTTTTTTCCGGCTTCGAAATCGCCTTCCGATTTAATGCGCTGCACTTCCGAAAGTAGTTTTCCGAACAAATCGCGCAGCTTGGCATAATCATTAACCACGATAAACGTTTTTCCATCCTGTTGTTTCGTTTCAACCGCACCTTCGCCGTGCGCTAGCACCCAATTGGAGATTAGCGCGCGATTGCGCATATGCGCCTGCTCAATATTTTTTCCGAGTTGAACACGCGTCAACTGCGTCATGGCACCGTTCATCAGGTATTTGTAATACTGTGCTTTGTATGCATCTGCATCGGGAAGAAGTCCCAGCTCCACCAATTTTGCATCGCCCAGATAGTATAATGCAAACAGGTCGGCACGGGTTTCTTCGAGCGGCGAGCCGTAGGCTTTCAATGCATCGCCGTCAACACCGGGAAGCAGTTTGCCCGAACCGTGTCCGAGGCACTCGTGCAGGTCGGTGTGCAGATTATCGGTGAGTGAACCGTATTTTTTCGATTGCTCGCGTTCGGCATCGCTCCACATAAACTCTTCGTTGAATCCGCTGCCTTGTGCTGCCGCATCGTAAGCCGACGTGATATTGTCGATGGTTACCGATTTTGAACCGTGGTCGCGGCGAATCCAATCGGCGTTGGGAAGATTAATGCCGATGGGTGTTGCCGGATAGCAGTCGCCGCCCAGAATGGCAGCCGTGATAACTTTTGCCGATACGCCTTTTACTTCTTCTTTTTTGAAACGGTCGTCGATGGGCGAGTTGGTTTCGAACCACTGCACGTTATCGCTGATAAGTTGCGTACGCTTGGACGCTTCTTCGCTTTTGAAGTTCACCACCGATTCCCACGTAGCTTTCATTCCCAGCGGGTCGGTGTAAGTTTCGATAAAACCGTTGATGAAATCCACACGCGAAACGGTATCGGTAACCCATTTTACCGAGTAATCGTCAAACGTTTTCAAGTCGCCCGATTTGTAGTACGCAACCAACGTGTTGATAACGTCTTTTTGCTGCGCGTTTTCGGCAACTGCGGCAGCTTTTTCCAACCATCCGATAATGCGTTCGATGGCTTTGTCGTACATTCCGCCCAATTTCCACACTTGTTCAGAAACAACGCCGTCTTTTTTCACCACTTTGCTGTTGAGTCCGTAAGAAATCGGCGTGTTGTTGTTCGGGTCTTTCATTGCGTTGTAGAAATCTTCCACTTCTTTTTGGGTAACTCCTTCGTAGAAGTTTACTGCAGATGTGGCTACGATATCGGCTCCGGCAGCCTGATTCATTCGTTTTGGCATAACCTTGGCGTCGAACATAACGGGAAGAATTTCCTTCAACGTTAAATCGGCAGCCATTCCGTCGCGAAAAGGCATACGGCCGGGGTCAACGCCTTTTACGATCGACACGAAATAGTCCTGCGAAAATTTCGGCATAATTTTGTCTTCGGAATAGTGATGATGAATTCCGTTTGCCATCCAAATTTGTTTGAGATACGTCTCGAAATTCTTCCAGTCTTCCGACGATTTGTCACCCATATAATTTTCGTAAACACCTTCGCAAACCCTACGGATAGTCAAATTGTAGCGATTGTGCTGATCGAACAAAATATCGCGGCCTTCCAGTGCGGCTTGCGACAGGTAATAAATCAATTCTTTTTGCGCTAAAGGCAAATTTTTGAATCCGGTTACGTAATAGCGAAGAATTTCCACATCGGCAAACCGGTCAACTTTATACTGAAAAGTGGAATCCGGCATATCCGGTTCGGTGGATATCTGCGCGGTTTCTGATTTGTTGCCCGTGCAGGCAGCCAGCAGAAAAACAGTTGTGAGCATAAAAATAACTTTTTTCATTTTTGTTATAGATTTGTTTAGTGTTTGGGTGCAAAGATAATATTTTTTGAGTTGTGTATATATTTTGTGTATTGAACAAAAATAAAATTCATCAAAAATTATGTTTGTTACTGGAAAATTGTAACTTTGGAGTTGCAAAATGACAATAGTTTTCGGACATTTAACATACTGCATCCCTGTCTGCCGTCAGGCAGGTAATATCTAACTTAATATGATAACACCGCAACTCATCAATCCTAAAAGTATTGCCGTTATCGGGGCTTCGGAAAATATCGAAAAACCGGGTGGAAAGGCTCTCTATAACGTGAAAAACGGAACGTTCGACGGAAATCTCTATGCCGTGAACCCCAAGAACGATAATATTCAGAGCGTAAAAACCTTTAAAAACGTATCGGACTTGCAGCAAACCGATCTGGCCATTCTGGCTATTCCCGCCAACTTGTGCGTGCCCGCCATAAAAGTTCTTCTCGAAGAGAAAGATACAAAAGCCGTCATTGTACTTTCGGCAGGCTTTTCCGAACTGGGGCCTATGGGCAAAAAACTGGAAAAGGAAATGGCGCACTTGGCCGATAAACACAAGGCAACGCTTATCGGCCCCAACTGCATCGGGGTTATGAATCCGCTTCATCAGTCGGTTTTCGTATCGCCGGTGCCCAAATTGGAGTGGGGCGGCACAACGCTTGTTTCCAGTTCCGGCGCCACTTGTGTTTTTATTCTGGAATCGGCGCTGAGCAAGGGACTTTCTTTTTCTTCCGTATTTTCGGTGGGAAACGCCGTTCAAACCAGCGTTGAAGATGTGTTGGAACATCTGAACGAAACGTACGAGAAAGGCAAATCGGCCAAAACGATCCTGATGTATATCGAGAGCATTAAGAAACCGCAGGTTTTGCTGAAAAACGCGCAGGAACTTATAGCCAAAGGTTGCCGGATTGCTGCCGTGAAATCGGGAACTTCCGATGCCGGAGGCCGTGCCGCGGCTTCTCATACGGGCGCTATGCTGAACTCGGATATGGCTGTTGATGCGCTTTTCCGAAAAGCGGGCATTATCCGGTGCAACAGCCGCGGCGAGTTGACGGCCATAGGCGCCGTGCTGCAACACCGGAAATTGAACGGTAAGCGCATCGCGATTATTACTCACGCCGGAGGCCCGGGCGTGATGCTTACCGATGTTCTTTCCATCGGCGGAATGAAGGTTCCCCGATTGCCCGACGAGTTGATGAGCGATTTACGCGCCGAATTGTTTGAAGGTGCATCCACAGCCAATCCCATCGATATTCTCGCCACGGGAACGGCTGAACAACTTGAAAAATGTATTACTTTTTGCGATAATCTGGAAAATATAGATGGAATTGTGGTTATTTTCGGCAGTCCCGGGTTGTTTTCCAATATCGATGCCTATCGCGTAATCCGTGAACAGCAAAACAGTTGCCGGAAACCTATTTATACCATTTTACCTTCAATTCTCAACGCTAAGGAAGAGATGGATCAGTTTGTGGAAGAAGGCGGAGTATTTTTCGAAGACGAGTTTGTGTTGGGAAACGCACTGTTGAGCGAAAGCCGATATGTGGCTCCAAACGTGGAAAAAGAAGCAAGAAAATTAAAAAATGAAGTCGAAATAAAAGCTTTATTAAAAAACAAAAAAGGATTGATACCTACTCAGATAGGTTTTGAATTGTTGGATTTAGTAGGAATAAGACGTCCCAAAAATAAAATAATTTCGACCGAAGGAGAAGCGATAAATGCAGCACAAGAATTGGGCTTTCCGTTGGTGATGAAAGTGGTTGGACCCGCTCATAAATCGGATGTGGGTGGTGTTGTGCTGGACGTCGCAAGCGTGGATGCAGTCAAAGAAAACTTCAACCGGTTGATAGGAATAAGAAATGCAACGGGAGTTGAACTCAGCCAAATGGAGCACGGATTGGAAGTGCTTATCGGTGTGAAAAAGGAGCCGGGTTTCGGGCACATCATTACCTGCGGGTTGGGCGGAATTTTCGTTGAAATTCTCAACGACATTCAGTATGCGTTGGCTCCCATCACCAAATCGGAAGCATTGCGGATGATCCGTTCGCTGAAATCGTATAAACTTATCCAGGGCGCTCGGGGAAAAGAAGGCATCAGCGAAGAAGTTTTTGCCGATGTTATCTGCAAAGTGTCCGACTTATTAACTATCGTTCCCGAAATCGAAGAAATGGATTTGAACCCGCTTATGGGGCGCG
>CAKTUP010000030.1 GCA_934621705.1 uncultured Petrimonas sp. | reverse complement strand
ATGCCGATTTGAAATTCGTGTTCATTCGTGCCATTCGTGGCAAATAATAACTACAATTAATTTGTGTTCCATACTTAATAAAATGATTTGTTCTCTGAAAATAACGTTGAAGGTTTATTTTTCGGCTTTCTTTATCTGCAACTTTGTTACGAAATTATTACAACAAACAAAAATGCCGAAATTTCATCGGAATTAATCTCTCATTCATCGGGAAAAACAACCTTATTCATCGATTTTGTGTTGTTCGATACATTCGATTGTCCGTATCTTTGTGCAAAAAGATTAAAAAAAAGAATAATATGGAAAATAATGAACAACAAATGAATTTCACCGATAAATCCAAAGGCGGTATTTTCGGATTTCTGTTGATTTTGGTAGGAACGCTGTTTCTGTCTTTTAACCGTGGCTGGCTCGATCCTTCTCTCAAGCACATTGTGTTTTCGTGGCCGATGATATTCGTGTTTTTTGCCTTTGTGGCTGTTTCTAAAAAAGAATACCTGGGGGTGCTTTTCTGGTTGATATTGGCCGCTTTTTTCCTGTTGCCGCGTATCGCCGCTGTTTATCCCGATGCGCTGCCGGGAATTGACGGCGATTTTGCCCAAAACTTTTGGCCGGTTCTGCTTATCATTATAGGAATAGGAGTTGTTTTCCGGATTTCTTTCAGAAAGCGGATGTGCGGCCGAAATTACGACGATACGCATTACAATGTGAATCAAATAGAAGGCACCGACGGCATTTATACCCGAAAAGTGGTTTTTGGCGGACACGAAGATATTTTTTTGGAACCGATATTTCGCGGCGGAAAAATTGATGTGGTTTTCGGCGGAGTTGAGCTCGATTTACGCCGCACATCGCTGCCGGAAGGCGATACGCTGCTTCGCATTGACGCCGTTTTTGGCGGAATAAAACTCTATTTGCCAGAAGATTGGATTGTGGTTACGGAAATTGATGCCGTGTTGGGCGGTGTGGAAAACAAGCATTTTTCAAAATCAATGCAACCCGATACTTCACGCCGGTTGTTGATCCGCGGCGAAGTGGTTTTTGGCGGTTGCGAAATCCGGTAGTTTCTGCCGGCGCTAACGAACTCGTTTTTTTACATTTATCCATTGGTGAAATGAATTTTTTTCTGCCGAACAATATTACGCGTGTGTTAACGATGGCCGTTTTGTGCATCGCGTACGCGGCATTGCAGGCGTTTGCATTTCGCTGGATGGTTTCGTTTTCGTACTTCCCTCTTTTTCTGATTGCTTTTCTGGAAGCGGTTTTCTTTCTCCTGCTGAGTGTTTTTCTTTACAAAGCCATCCGTTTTGGAAACTACGTGGTGTTGGAGCGGCATCAGCGTTTTATCAATTACCTGGCGTTGGGCCTGCTGTCGGTCGGCGTATGGGGCGGTGCGAGTTTATTGGCTTCGTATGTGGTTGCAGGAAAGGAAAATATGGGTGAAACGTGGCAGATGATGCCAATGAAAGTATTTATCGGAATATGGGTGTATATTCTTGTAGTGCAGTTGATCCACAATCGGATTGAAAATGAAAACAATGTGCCGGAAGAGGATGAAGATATCGCACCGATAGTGACGGAAGATACGGAAACGACAGAAATTCTCGACCGAGTGGTGGTGAAAACGGGACAAAAAATTCACGTGATCAATGTGCCGGACATCGTGTACATTCAATCCGACGGCGATTACGTACAAATCTACACCGGACAAAACCATTTCCTGAAAGAAGAAACAATGAAATATTTCGAAACCCATTTGCCTTCGGCATCGTTTGTGCGGGTTCACCGGTCGTACATTGTGAACGTTGAAAAGATACTTCGCATTGAACTCTACGAAAAGAAAAATCAGATACTTACACTCACCAACGGACAAAAAATAAAAGCAAGCGCATCGGGATACAAACTACTTCGTGAAGCGCTAAATCTATAAATCCGTAACAAATTCTTATCGTAAACTTTGTTAAAACTTAGAAAACCAATTTGATGTTTTGAGTTTTCTAAACTACCTTTGCGGAGTTTTTTCAAAATATGACGCTAAAAGAAAGAATAATAAAAAAAGCAGGAGCCCTTTTTTACCAATACGGTATAAAAAGTGTGTCGATGGACGATTTGGCATCGTCGCTGGGTATTTCCAAGCGTACGCTTTACGAAAATTTCAAGGATAAGGAGGAAGTATTGCTGACTTACCTGGCCGGTAAACGCGACGAAAGAAACAACAAGGTAATGGAGGTGATAAACAGCTCGGACAATATGTTGGAGGTATTTCTTTATTTCATTGAATACCAAAAAACTAAGGAGCTTCCCGCTATCAAATTCTACGAAGATATTTACAAATATTATCCGCGAATTTACAAGCTGATCCAAAAAGATGTTGACGAAAATAAAGTGTATATAAAAAAATACCTGCAACTGGGAATCGAGCAGGGTTACATTCGTGAGAATCTGAACGTTGACGTGGCGGCCTTTTTGGTGGAAGAAAGCACCTACACCTACATTCGCGCATCGTATCTCGAAAAACCGCCTTTTTCTTTTCAGGAACTCTTTTTCACGATGATGGTGAATTTCATTCGCGGAATTTCGACCAACAAAGGCATTGAAATTATCGATAATTACTTGGCAAACAAAACAAACTAAAAAAAATAATCACTATATGAAGATAAAACAACTAAGCATTGCTCTGATAACGGTTTGCGGATGGCTGACGTTATCCGCGGCCAATGCGCAGCATGCAGACAGTTTGCGGCTCGATTTGAACACGGCGCTGGAAATCGCGCTCAGCGAAAACCCCAAGATAAAAGTAGCCGATATGGAAATTACAAAAAAAGAATACGCCAAAAAGTCGGCTTACGGAGCATTGCTTCCGCAGTTAGATCTCATTGGGCAGTATCAGCGCGCCATTAAGCGGCAAACCGTATATTTCGATGACGGTTTCGGAATGGGCGGCGGCACTATCGACCCCACCAAATACACGCCCGAAGAGCTGTTTGTGATGCAAACCGTGGGCAAAATGTTCGCTCCCGACCCCGAAACAGCGGGCGAAGGCATACAGATGGGGCGTTTGAACGTTTACACTGCCGGCCTTAATGTGAGCATGCCGCTGGTGGTGCCGTCGTTGTGGAAAAACATTCAGATGAGCCAGGTAGATATCGAACTTTCTATGGAAAAAGCCCGTTCGTCGCGTATTGACCTGATGAATCAGGTGAAAAAATCGTTTTACAGTTTGTTGCTTGCACAGGCCAGCTACGATGTTTTCAGGGAAACCTACGCTACCGATTCCATTAATCTGGAAAGCATCCGAAACCGATTCAATCAGGGCGTGGTGGCGGAATACGACGTAATTACCGCCGATGTTCGTCTCAAAAGCCTTATCCCAAGCATTCTGCAATCGCAAAATATGATGAAAATTGCCGAACTGCAGTTGAAAATGCTGATGGGGATCGACAGCGAAATGCCGCTGCAAGTGGTTGGCTCGCTCGACGATTACCGCGATGTGATGTTCAACACGCTTATTCCGGCCGATACATCGCTGGTAAATAACAGCGATATGAAACAGTTTGATTTGCAAGCCGAAATGGCTCAAAAAGGTTACGAAATACAGAAATTGCAATTTGCACCAACGCTGGTTTCGACTTTCAACTATATGTATATGAGCCAGAACAACGATTTCAAATTCAGCAATTATCGCTGGGACCCGTATTCCATGCTTGGCATCACGCTCTCCATTCCGTTGTTCAACGGCGGGCAGCGCTATCACAACATGAAACAATCCGAAATACAACTGTGGCAACTGCAGGAGCAGCGCAAAGACGTGGAACGCGGCCTTAAGTTGTCCATCAAAAACAGTTACGACCTTATGGCCAAGAGCATGGAGCAGGTGGTAGCCACCGAATCGGCCGTGGAACAGGCGCGCAAAGGTTATCAGATTACGCAGAAGCGTTACGAAACCGGAATGGGAACTATTGTGGATGTAAACGCGGCGGCGCTGGCAATAACCAATGCGGAATTACAATACCGCAATGCCATTTACGATTATCTGGCTGCCAAAGCCGATTTGGAGAAAACGATCGGATACGACATCAAAGCAATAAACTAAGAAAATCAAACAAATTTTATATATGAAACGAAACAATGTTTTAAAAATCATGCCGCTGGCAGTTCTTCTTTTTCTTGCGTCTTGCGGAGGAGAAACGACAAAAAATGAAACGCAAACCGAAGCCGTTAAGAAAACCGTAAAGGTAGAAGAAGTGCGGCTGACGCCTGTAGATCAGTTATCGTCTTTTACCGCATCGGTTGAGGCAAACACGGTAAACAACATTGCGCCGGCCATGGGCGGCCGCATCCGCAGCATTCACGTGGATGTGGGCAGCCGCGTTGGAAGAGGACAAACGGTTGTAACCATGGACGCGGCTAACTATACACAGCAGCAAACGCAACTTGCCACGCTGAAAAGAGATTACGAGCGCTACCTGGAACTTTACAACGTGGGCGGAATTTCCAAACAACAACTCGACCAATTAAAAGCTCAGCTCGATGTAGCCCAAACCGCGTTGAATAACCTGGGCGAAAACACCCGCCTCATAAGTCCGATAAGCGGAGTGGTAACTGCACGCAATTACGATCCGGGCGATATGGCAGCCGGACAGCCCATTCTCACCATCGAGAACATTAATCCGGTGAAAGTGGTGATAAACATTTCGGAATCGTTTTACAGCCAGGTGGTGAAAGGAATGCCCGCCACGGTTGAGGTGGACGCGCTTTCGGGAGAAACATTCCAGGGCAAGGTGTCTTTGATACATCCCACACTGAATCCGGTTTCGCACACGTTTCCGATAGAAGTGGAAGTGAATAACGCCGACCAGCGGTTGCGCCCGGGAATGTTTTCGCGCGTAACCATGAATTTCGGCACCAACGAACGTCCGCTCGTAGCCGATATGGCCGTACTGAAACAAACCGGTTCCAACGACCGTTACGTGTTTGTGGAAAAAGACGGCAAAGCCGTTTACACGCTGGTGCAGCTGGGAACGAGAATCGGTGATAAATTCGAAATCGTATCCGGTTTAAACACAGGCGACAGAGTTATCACGCAAGGAAACGTTGGCTTGATAGACGGAACGGAAGTGCAGGTGGTGCAATAAGCCCCCCTTAATCCCCCCGAAGGGGGAAATTAAGAGCTAAGAATAATTATTATCAGCCCTTTTAATCAACGCACGCTCTCCCCCAATGGGGGGAGTTGGAGGGGGCTAAACACAAAAACAAATGAAAATATACGAAAAAGCGGTAAAAAATCCCGTGGGAACGTCGTTGATATTTATCGGTGTGGTTCTTATAGGATTGATGTTTTACCGGCAACTGCCCATAGACTTGTATCCCGAAATAGAAATGAACATGGTTTCGGTAATGACCGCTTATCCCGGAGCGGGGTCGGAAGACGTGGAAGCAAACGTTACGCGGCCGTTGGAAAATTCGCTCAACTCCACCGAAAACATCAAGAAGATCACTTCGCAATCGCGCGACGGAATGTCGATGATCATGCTGGAGTTCAACTGGGGTTCGGATATGACCAACGTGATGAACGATATCCGCGACAAAGTGGACATGATTTCCGGATTTCTCCCCGACGACGTGGGCGATCCCATGATATTGAAGTTCAGTACCGATATGATTCCCGTTGTTATTCTCTCTGCCACGGCGCAGGAGAGCGCGGGAGCGATGTACAAGATATTGGACGAACAAGTGGCTAATCCGCTCAACCGTATTCCCGGTGTGGGAACGGTTGCCATATCGGGTGCGCCGGAGCGCGAAATTCAGGTGAACGTGATGCCCGAAAAACTGGAAGCATACAATATTTCGCTGGAGCAAATTGCGCAGGTTATCGCTGCCGAGAACGTGAATGTTCCGGCCGGAAATTTCGATATCGGTTCGCAAACCTATATGCTGCGGCTCGAAGGTGAATTTGCCGACAGCCGTGAACTTAACAACATTGTGGTGGGCAACCGGCAAGGGCAAACCGTTTATTTGCGCGATGTGGCCAGCGTGAATGACACGTTGCAGTCGCGCGTGATGGAAAGCTACACCAACGGCGAACGAAGCGCCACCATTGTCATTCAAAAACAATCGGGAGCCAACACCGTTGCCATTGCCGACGCGGTGAAAGCACAAATTCCGGACTTGTTGAAAACACTTCCGCCCGATATTCAGCTGGTAACTGTAATGGATACATCGGATCAGGTGAAAGTTTCCATCAACAGCTTGCTCGAAACCATCCTGCTGGCGCTGGTTATCGTGGGAATCATCGTGCTCTTCTTCCTCGGACGATGGCGCGCCACGGTTATCATTATGGTAACCATTCCCATTTCGCTCATCGGCTCGTTCATCTACCTCTACATCACCGGAAACACCATCAACATCATATCGTTGTCGGCGCTTTCCATCTGTATCGGGATGGTGGTTGACGACGCCATTGTGGTGCTCGAAAACATCACCACGCACATCGAGCGCGGAAGCCGTCCGCGGCAGGCAGCCGTTTACGGAACCGAAGAAGTATCGCTTTCGGTTATCGCTTCCACGCTCACCATTGTGGCTGTTTTCCTTCCGATGACGATGGTTGGCGGATTTGCCGGCGTAATGTTCAATCAACTGGGTTGGATGGTAACCATCATCATTTCGTTGTCGCTAATCATAGCGTTAACGCTTACGCCGATGATGAGCGCGAAGATGATGCGTGCCGACAAAGATGCGAAAATGAGCTGGTTCGACAAATGGTACAACAAAAATATCCTTCCGTTGCTCGATAAATTAGACATTCAATACGGGCGGTTGGTAAACTGGGTATCGAGAAAACGCTGGCTTACTATCGGAACGGTTGTACCGGTGTTTATCGGGGGAATCGTGTTAAGCGTGTTCACGCTCAAAACCGAGTTTATGCCCGCTTCCGATAACAACAACATCACCATGAGCGTGGAAATGCCCACCGGAACCCGTATGGAACTTGCCCGCGCAACCGGGCACCATATTGAAACGATGCTGAAAGAGAAATTCCCCGAAGTGATTATTTCGTCTTTTACCGTGGGGCAGGCGAGTGACGACAACGCGTGGGCTGCCATGCAGGACAACGGTTCCAATATTTTGAGCTACAACATCCGCTTGACGGAATCCAAAAAACGGAAAAAAACCATTTACGACGTTTCCGACGAGCTTCGCACCGAGTTGGCCGCCATGCCCGAAGTGAATAAATTTACCGTAACGCCCGGCGGAAACATGGGAATGGGCGGCGGAAGCGCTATATCGGTAGATGTTTTCGGGTACGACTTGGATGAAACCAACAAAATTGCCGCCGAACTGAAAACAAAACTCGAACAGATTGAAGGGTTGCGCGACGTAGCCATTTCGCGAAAAGACTACCGGATGGAATACCGCATTATTTTCGATCGCGAAAAACTTTCGCTCAACGGCTTGAATATGGCAACGGCCGCCGCCGCGGTGAGAAACCGCATCAACGGGCTTACGATGTCGAAATACCGCGAAGACGGCGAAGAGTACGATATTCGCGTGCGATACGACGAACAGTATCGCCAGTCGCTGGAAGATATCGAGAACATTATGATTTACAGCCCCACGGGCATCGGCGTGCGCGTGCGCGATTTGGGACACGTGGAAGAAGACGCGTCGTTGCAACAAATTGACCGTCAGGATCGTCAGCGTATCGTGAAAGTAACAGGCTCAACCTACAAACGCGCCCTGAGCGATATCACTGCCGACATTAACACGGCCATGTCCACCGTTAATTTGCCGTCGGGCGTGCAGCTCGATATCAGCGGAACGGTGGAAGACCAACAGGAATCTTTCTCGCAACTGGGATTGCTGCTGATGATCGTGTCGTTGCTGGTTTACATTGTGCTGGCGGCGCAATTCGAGTCGCTTACCTATCCGTTCATCATTATTCTCACGGTTCCGTTTGCCTTTATCGGCTCGTTGCTGTTCCTGGCAATTACCGGCGAACCGCTCGGAATTATGGGATTTGTGGGACTGATCATGTTGGTGGGTATGGTGGTGAAAAACGGCATCGTGCTTATCGACTACATCAACCTGAACCGCGAACGCGGCATGTCGATCATCACGGCGGTTGTTCACGGCGGACGCTCGCGTTTGCGCCCGGTATTGATGACCACGCTCACTACTATTTTGGGTATGGTGCCGTTGGCAATCGGAACCGGACAAGGCTCCGAGATGTGGAAATCGCTGGGAATCTCCATTATCGGGGGGATGACGTTCTCCACCGTTGTAACGCTTATTCTTGTTCCCGCCCTGTACTCCATTTTCGGCGGAAACGGCGTGCGGAGAAACCGCAAAAAACACTCCGAGAGAATTTCGCGATACAACCAAACATTAACCAAAACCCGCACTAAAACAGCAAACGTATGAAAGCAGTAATGATTATATTGGATCAGGCACATTACAGCCAGATCGTGAGAGATTTATCCAAGTTGAATATACGCGGGTTCACGTCGTGGAAAGAAGTTTTCGGACGAGGCAGCGATAAGGGCGAACCGCATTACGGCAGCCACGCGTGGCCGTCGGTCAATAACGCCATTCTTACCGTGGTGGAAGACGACAGGGTGAAATCGCTGCTGGCTTATTTGAAAGAGCTTGACAACGAATATCCGAACCTCGGGTTGCGCGCCTTTGTGTGGAATGTGGAGGATATGATTTGAATAAGAAACTGTTTCTAAAAATAATCCCGAAAAATTTTGCCCGAACATAAAAAGGCTATTTTAGCAAAATTGATTCGGGCGGGAGCGCCCCGAAAGCTGAAAGCAAAAGGGTGCACCCATCGGGATGGCCCCGAAAGCTGAAAACAAAAAGGTGCACCCATCGGGATGATCCCGAAAGCAGAAAACATATGAAGTGACCCATCGGGATGGCCCCGATTGCAGAAAACATTAGTAGCGACCCATCGGGATGGCCCCGATGGGTCGCCACACGAGAAAGGAGCAATCGGGATGATCCCGAAAAGCCCTGTTAACTAAAAAATGTTGTTAAATCTTTAGTATCTTTGTAACTTTCAAAATACAACAACAAAAATGATCTACATCGTCAACAATTCCAATAAACCCGATTATAATATTGCTCTGGAAGAGTATTGTTTCAAAAAACTGCTGCATCACGATAAAATTTTTATCCTGTGGATAAACGAACCGGCTATTATTGTGGGCAAGCACCAAAACACGATTGAAGAAATAAATTCGGAGTACGTGAAACAGAACGGAATTCACGTGGTGCGACGCATATCGGGTGGGGGAGCCGTTTATCACGATTTAAACAACCTTAACTACACCATTATTTCCAACGAGGACAAAGGTGCCGATTTCGATTTTAAAACATTCTCGAAACCGGTAATCGATACGCTGGCCGATTTGGGCGTGAAAGCTGAATTTACCGGGCGAAACGATTTGGTTATCGATGGAAAAAAGATTTGCGGAAACGCGCAAGCTTATTTGCCGGGGCGGGTTATGCACCATGGCTGCCTGCTTTTCGATACCGATTTAACCGTACTTTCGAAAGCCCTGGAAGCGCCGAAAGACAAGATAGAAAGCCGAAGTGTGAAATCGGTGCGAAGCGTGGTGGACAATATTTTACCCAATCTGCCGGAAAAAATATCGGTCAATGAGTTTGCCGATAAATTGCTGGAACATATGAAATCGAAATTTCCGGAGATGAAAGAACACACTTTTTCGGAAGAAGAATTGGCGGAAATAGAAAGTTTGCGTGCTTCAAAATTCGGTACATGGGAATGGAATTACGGCCATTCTCCCAAATTCGATATCGAACGGCAATCGCGGTACACGGCCGGAAAAATTCAGGTTTTTGCTGACGTGAAAAACTCCGTCATTCAGCAGATTCGATTTTTTGGAACCTTTTTCGGGAACAACAGCAACCTGTTGGAAGTGGAAAATGCACTCGTTGGTGTGAAATACACACCGGAAGATGTTCGTGAAGCCCTTTCCGGAATAGAATTCAACCACTATTTTGCCGGATTTTCACTGGACGAACTTACCGAGGCGATTGTGGAATAGAACGGATAGAAATTAAAAACGGTTTTCAGCTATTTGCCGAAAACCGTTTCCGATTAATCTTTCAGGTGTCCGAATTTCCCCTGATGAAAATCTTCAAAAGCCTGAAGTATTTCCTTTCTGGTATTCATTACAAAAGGACCGTGAGCAACGATCGGCTCGTTGATGGGCTCTCCGCTCATTATGAGCGCCAGCGCACTTTCATTGGCTTCCACCGTGAATGTTTCGCCTTCGTTTTCAAAAAGAACGAGATGGTCTGTTGGTACTTTTTCGGTATCGTTTACAATTACATCTCCCTCCAACACAAGCAACACCACCGTATTGTAATTTGCCGGGAAATTAAATGTGGCTTTTCCGCCTTTGTTCAACCGCGCATTCATTAAATGGATGGGCGTAAAAGTGCTGGCTGCTCCTTTGGTTTCGTTGTAATTTCCGGCGATAACTTCCACTGTACCGGCATTATTTTCCAGAATGGCTTTGCCCATTTCGGAGTGAGTAATGGCTTGATACTTGGGCGCCGACATTTTGTCTTTTGCCGGCAGGTTTACCCACAATTGCACCATTTGAAACTCGCCGCCTTGCTTGCTCCACTCTTTTTCGTGAAATTCCTTGTGCAAAATGCCGCTTGCGGCAGTCATCCATTGAACATCGCCTTCGCCGATTATTCCGCCGCCACCGGTGCTGTCGTGGTGCTCCACTTTCCCTTTGTAGGCAATAGTCACGGTCTCGAATCCCCTGTGCGGATGCACGCCCACACCCATCGGCTTTTCCGAAGCCGGAAAGGTGAATGTTGAATTGTAATCCAACAGGATAAACGGGGTCATCCTTTCCATTTCCAGGTGATAACCTCTCGGAATAAAATTGTGAACCCTAAAACCATCGCCCACCCAATGCGGTGCAGGCGGCGCTGCTATTAATTCTACTTTTTTCGTATTCATTTTTTCTCCTTTTCCAATAGTTTAATGCAAAAATACGGTGATATAATATCTTTTGCATTGATGTATGGTAAGAAGTGGGGTTGTAGCTTCGAGCTTAAAGACTTTTACTTCAAATATCCCTCCACCAGCGCCACCCAATACGTTGCTCCTTGGCTTAGCATATCCTGATTGAAAACATACTTGGGATGATGCACCATAAACGTGTCGCCGTTGCCAATCATGCAGTACGTGCCCGCTTTCTTTTGCAGCATAAACGCGAAATCTTCGCTTCCCATGTAAGGGAGCATACCGTAAACGGCATTTTCTTCGCCGAAAGTTTCTTGTGCTACTCGGTAAGCCCACTGTGTGTTTTCGGGCGTATTTACCAGCACGGCACCCGCTACGCCTTCGCGAATTTCGTAACCGCAATTAAACGACTCGGCTTGTGCTTTGGTAATGCTGCGCACTTTATCAAGAACCATCGAGCGGAGATTGGGCTCCATGTTGCGGATGCTCAATCGCAGAATAGCTTTCTGCGGAACGGCATTTCCGGCCACCCCCGATTGGAACGCACCCACGTTTACCACCGAGTTTTTCCACGGCGACACGTTGCGGCTCACGATGGTTTGCAGCGCCATCACGAGCGATGCGCCGCACACGAGCGGGTCGATGCTCAACTCGGGCATGGAGCCGTGCGAGCCTTTTCCGGTCAGTTCAATTTCCCAGTTATCCACCGCCGCCATAGTTTCGCCTTCGCGGAAATGAAATTTGCCAAGCGGCAAGCCGGGCATATTGTGCATTCCGTACACGGCATCCACGGGGAAACGCTCGAAAAGTCCGTCGGCAACCATTGCGGGAGCGCCTTCCATGGTTTCTTCGCCGGGTTGGAAAATCATGCGTACCATTCCGTTAAAGTTTTTGGTTTCGGCAAGGTATTTGGCGGCGCCAAGCAACATCGTGCTGTGGGCATCGTGTCCGCAAAGGTGCGACAAGCCTTCCACTTGGCTTTTGTAAGCCAAATCGTTGTCTTCGATAATGGGCAGCGCGTCAAAATCGGCACGCATCCCGATGGCTTTCTGTCCGTCGCCAACGGTCAAGGAGGCTACAATGCCCGTTCCGCCAACGCCTTCTGCCACGTCGTATCCCCACGATTTCAACTTTTCGGCAATGAACGCAGCTGTTTCGTGCGTATCCATATTCAGTTCGGGGTTTTGGTGCATGTGGTCCATCCACGCTTTCATTTCGGGTTGAAGTTTTGAAACTTCTGAAATTAGTTTTGAGTTCATAATGTTGGGATTTTATGTGTTGATTTATTTAAGTTTTCTCATTGTGTCGCTTTCAAGCAATGATTTCATTTGCGTAATCGCTACTTTGTTGAGTTGGATTAATCGCTCGCTTTGCGGTAAATTTTGTCGGATAAGCAACGCGTTGATACTCTCCATATTGCTCAACACCACAAGTTGTTCTAATGTGGCATAATCTCTGATATTTCCACTTTTGTCAGGATTGCGATCTCGCCACTCTTTTGCCGTAATTCCAAATAAGGCTACATTCAGCAAATCGGCTTCGTTGGCATAAACGTAACTTGCTTGCTGTTTGGTAATTTCGTTTGGAATAAGGTTTTCCTTTATGGCATCGGTATGAATTTGATAGTTTACTTTGGCAAGAGTGCGTTGCAAGTTCCAATCTAATTTAAGACGGTCGTTTTCTGCGTTTTTTAGCCGTTGAAATTCTTTTACAAGATAAATTTTGAATTGCGGGCTAATCCACATTCCAAATTCAAAAGCAATGTCGGGGTGGGCATAAGTCCCGCCGTAGCGACCCGTAGTGGCTTTTAGTCCAATAGCATTAGTTTTCTGAACCCACTCTTTTACACTTAGTTTGTAGCTGTTTAAGCCTGCTTGACTTTTAATTGTGGCGAATTCGCCATAATTAAAATCAGGATTATAAACTGTTTCCCAAATACCCAGATATTCAACAGTATTTCGGTTGCGGAGCCAATCGGAAATAAAAAAATCTCCATCTTTCGCTTTCAGCATATCAGTCAGCGAGATATACTCTTGTTCTTTATCAAGAATGATTGTGATCTCCTTGCCCTGCACTTCTATTTTTTTGTTTTTAGCCATACATTTATGCCGTTATTAATGTCTTAATGAGCAAAAACTCCTCTTGTGTAGTACTCTGATTTTGAAAATATACCTGTCGCATTTGTCATTTCACCCCAACGTTTAGCTGTCAGTACCAATCTGCCTTCCTCGTACCTAACCGTATGAAATCTCGTACTTACAAGTTTGTCTTTTTAATTTTCTTCTGAGACGATTCTTTTTTTAGAATGCTGATTATGTTTTTAAATCCCTTCTTCTCTGCGTGTTGCAACGATGTAACTCCGTTTTTATCCGGAATGTTGATATCCACGCCGCCATCAACTAAAATTTGTACAATCTGCGTATGTACGTCGCCTCCCGTGCCGAGGATAACCGCTTCCAGCAGAGCCGTCCAACCCAGGTTATTCACGTGGTCGATTGGATAGCCGGGCGTATTTACCAACAGTTTTACCACTTCCGGATGCCCTTTTTCGGCAGCAGGAATAAGTGCCGAGCCGCCGTAGCGGTTGAAGATAGTGAAATCCGCTCCGTGTTTGATCGCTTTTTTTACCAATTCCAAATTTCCTTCGGCTCCGGCGTAGAGAAACGGTGTGTTCTGCATATCGTCTTTGGCATTGACCGATACGCCGGCGTCAATGAGCAGAAAAGCAATGTCGTTGTAAAATTTGTATGTGGCTGCCATCAGCGGCGTTTGCTTTTTGGCGTTTCTCACTTCAAAGTTTGGTTTCTGCTGTAAAATGGCGCGCACCTTTTCGGTGTCGTTCTTTTCAATGGCAGCAAACAGTTCTTTTGATTGTGAATCGTTTTTATTTTGATTTGTCATTGTGTCGTTTTCTGCTTTATTGTTCCCAAATGTGCTGCAAGATAACAAAATAAATGCGGCGAAAAGCCCGGTGAAAATTTTCCGTGTCATATTAAGTTTGGTGTATATTTTGTTAATTTAGTTGTATTATTTGTAGTTACCTTCGTAATTTTTTTGTTACTCATTCTCTTCGTAATAATAAGAATAATCAATGCCTTTTAAGAACATATCGCGACTATTGATTTCGTGCGTGAGGGCATTTTTGAGCAACTGTTTTATTTTTGAACTGTTTGTGGGACTTGTTGCCATAGCATTCAGATACTCTTTTTTTCCGATTTTGCTCCAATCCACACATCGTTGCAGTCGTTTTTTAAGCATCAAATCCAACCAAATGCGCATACTGCGCCCGTTACCCTCCATAAACGGATGGGCGATATTCATTTCTATGTATTTATCCGCAATTTCATCAAGCGTGTTTTCGGGCATTTTCTCAATTTGCTTCAATGTATTGCCCAAAAACTGTGCTACGGCAAACTGAAATCCGCTTTTTGAAATGTTTTTCTGACGAATTTGCCCTGCGAAATTATAAAGCCCGCCAAAAAGATAGGCGTGGATTTGTTGTAATCCTTTTGTTGTTCCCACTTCGAGGCTATCAATCAACGAACTCTCGAACAACGCGTAAGCCTTGGTTTTGCTTTTTGCGTCGATGGTTTCGTCGCTGTACGTAAACCATTCTATAAACCGGTTGGCTTTTGTGGCGGGAAACTGTTTGCCGAGAGCGATAATTCCGTTGTAATCGAGTGTATCGGTCAAATATTGTTTCCCATCCTTGGCAATAAGTCCCAGTTGGTTAGTGACACTAATCAACTCGTTATTCTCTCTTTTTAACTTGCTTTTCAGATACTTCCAATAATTTCGTGTCTTGTTATAATCGTCCTGATCGGTAAGTACGGCGACAATATCCAGCACGGAAAACCACCACTTGTTGTTTTCCTCGTCCCACACGGCACGCACTTCGCGATCGTCGAAAAATCGAATGGATATTTTGGTATTTTTACTCACTGTATTCGATAATTTTTTGTTTTTCCAAAGTTACTAAAATTCATTCAGAATTTCCGGATTTAATTCTTCCGACTTAGTCAGCAGTTCGCCTGACGCAAAACCGCTATTAGCAATAGTGGTTTTTGGTCGTCCGTCAATTATTTGGTCAATAATTGTCTCCATTGTTTGCAAATATTGTCAAAGTCAATGCCTGTGTTTGCAGGGCTTGTGCTTGGCAAAGAAATATATTTCAAATCACTTTGTCTGTCGAAATACTTGTCAAAAAGTGCTTGAGATTTTGTCCCATTGAAGCCGATAACTTTTAAATTCTTGTGTCTAGCGATAAAGTTGTCCAAGTCGTTCGGTTCTTCGTCTTCAATTGCCTTGTCAAGGCTGCCTTTTCGATTTGCTTTATGAGCTACATCCCAAATTCCAATTTTAGATTTTAGTAAAAGTTCTTTTTTGTCGGAATAGGTAAGTGGTAAATCATTATTTGTAATTGTCGAGATAATTTTCCAAAATCTGTTTCTTGAATGTCCGTAATACTCGCCCAGTTCAAGTGATTTGTCGCCTGGCATAGTTCCTAAAATCAAAATGGTCGTGTCAGCGTTTGAAATTGGGTCGAATGATGTTTTAGTGTGTGCTGTGATTGGTTTAGAAACAACTCTGTCAGCCACTTTTTTTGTCAATGGTTTTGTTGCTATCGATGGTGTTGTAGCTTTTGATACTAATGTTCCTATTGGTGTCGCACCGCTCCAACTTATGTCAATTGAAGTTCCGTAATCATTTACTCTAAAACTGATACTGTCTTTATGTGCAACGTCCGAACCGTTAAACTTGTATGACTTGCAAAATGGTTTTGTCTCGTGGTCAATGTTAACTACCAAAATGTCGCCCCGAGAAACAGTCTTGGTGTAGATTTTATAACTCTTCGATTTTTCAAGTCTTGTCGAAGGTCTTATTGTTCTATTTCTTGTTATTTCTGTTATTGTTATTGTTGTGTTGACGGTCGTCCTACCATTACTGCTAACGGGCCGCGGCTTGGCGAAGTGCGGGCTTGAATTGAGCGAAAGTTCAATTCAGACCGATACGTAGCCAAAGCTGTGAGCCTTTTGGTAAATTTAATAAAAAAACAAAAGCAAACAGCTTTTGGCGGATAAAAAGACGAGAAGTTCAATTTTGTACTTAACCCCGCATTTTGCCAAACCGATGTTGAACTAAACCTTCGGTAGCCCTGTCTTTCGCTCCTTATTGTTACCTTTGCAAAGTTAATAAAACGTTTTAATA
>CAKTUP010000029.1 GCA_934621705.1 uncultured Petrimonas sp. | reverse complement strand
CGGTTCAGCAAGTTAAAAGTCCCTCCGATTCCGTCCTGCCAGTTATCGGGGAAGTTGTTTTTGGCAAAAAACGTGAAATCGGCAAAATATTCGGTACTTTGGTTCACAAAACGCCCCGCGCCCACGTGATACTGAAACGAATTCATCAATCCGAACGGAATGTTTTGGCTGATATCGAATTCCACGCGGTTGTATTGCGATGTGCTGCCGAAAACATTCTGATAACTTCTCGAAAGTTCCAACTTGAAAGTGGGGTAGCGGGAACGGACGTAAATTTTTTGCCGCCCTTCATACCGGTAATACTGTTCAGGAGTCCAGCTGAACCTGAGATACGGAGCAAACGATTTTCTTGTGACAAAAATATCTTCTACCGGGTTGGGTTCTCCCGTATCGGGCGATGGCAACGCTTGCCCGTTTTTTCTCGGTTTGCGGATATGATATTCTACGCCGACGGTAGATACAAATCCGTTGAACAATTCGTAATCGTTGAAAAGTTTCGCGTAGTAATCCCTGAAATAATCCACCGAAACATCTTCGAATTTAATTCCCCTGTTTTGCAGAGTTTCTTGTATTTGATTGATAAACAGCGAGCTGTAAGTGGGATTTCCTATCCCTACCGATAGCGAAACGTTGCCGTGATAAAACGGTTCGTAATTCCACGTGTTGGTAACATCGGTGAAGAATTCTTTCCGCCGGAACATATATCCGGCAAAAGCATTTATCTTGAATGTCCGGCTGCGTTTCAGGTCGAAATTGAAAGAGAGTTTTTGCCGGTACGTTACCCCGTCAATCGACGAATATCCTAACATCAACGGGTTCAGCAAACCGCTATAGCCAATCATGGTAGATTTCACCGAGTATCGCGAGTCCATCACCATCCGTTGCGCGAACTGCTGCACCCTTTTATCGCTTTGCACGGAATCTCCGTTATTTCTTTTAATTACTTCCAGTTCCTGTTTTTTTTCGAAATTTTCGATTACATCCATTTCTTTGGCCTGCAACGGAATAACTCTGTTTTCCGCCCAAAAAACGGAATCATTATTAACCGGAACGGAGTCTAACCTTACTCTGAAAAAATCACTGATGTTGAGTATCTTTTCTTTCTTTTCGTTTGTCCTCAAAACAACATCGTTATAATTTATGGAAGCCAGATGCCGGCTTGCCACCACGTTTCCCAGATAGGTTGCCGTGTGATAAATGACGAAATCCACCGGCAGATAATTGGTTATCCACGTATCGCCCATCGTAATTTCGAACGAAAAATTGGCGAACGACTCCACGCCTTCGGCGCTGAAATGCACAATGCGCCACGTGCCGCTTTCAATAACAAAATGGCCTTTCAGCAGTTTCTGGTTGTCGTAAATGGGGTTAAATTCAATGGTGTAATAGGTTTTATTGTTCTCAACTTGCGTTTGTTTCAGCAGATAATTGTAATATTTGGCGGTGGAAAACCGAACGGGCATAAAAAAACTTTCGGTATTGGTTGTTTCGCCGTACACGTTGATATTCAGCAGGTAAAAGGGTATCATATCGATATCTTTCCTGCTGGTGAGCGTTCCGGTTACGTTTTTAATGTTTTGCAGGTAATTGTTAGGATAAGTAAATTTCAGCGTGCTGAGCGTTTCAATCACAGCTTCGTCAGATTTGGGGTCGTGGAGTACGAACCGCGGCACAAGATGCGTGTACTTGTAAAGGAAATTCTTCTTCAGCGTTTCCACGTAAGTACGCATATACACATCGGCCGTGTAGTTTTCCACCAGGCCGTTGTATTTCTCTGCCGCGCTCATCGATCTTTTCAAAACAGTATCAAGCGGAAGCGGAGTTTGGCTAAAAATGCTTGAAGCCGCAAAAATCGATAAAACGAATATAACTGACTTTATTTTCATTTTCGGATACAAAACTAACTATTTTTTTCCGACTTCCGACATCCGATATCGACTTTCAACTTCGTGATTTTTAAACCCAAAATTAATTTTTTATGCTCTAAATCATTATTTTTTGCCCATTTATTTAATCAATCAATTAATATTTTCGTAATTTTGTGTTTTAAAACATAGTTTTATAACATATAATGCTCAAAAAAGCGAAGGAAATAATTGATTTGTCTTCTACTTTGACAGACATCTGGCGTGTACTTTCGGAAGGAGAGCGTGAAATCCTCCGAAAAAACGTGCGGTTTGTACATTATAAAAAAAATGAAACCATTTACATTGAGGATGAGCAACCTAAGGATTTAATGGTACTGTTGAAAGGGAAGGTGAAAATATACAAAAGCGGTGTCGGAGGACGAAGCCAGATCATCCGGATGATCCGTCCAATCCAATATTTCGGCTATCGCGCTTTTTTTGCCCGGGAACCCTATGTAACGGCTGCATCGGCATTTGAAACTTCAACGGTATGCCTTATTTCGATGCTCGTTATTGAAGATATGCTGAGGCAGAACGGCGTTTTAGCCTTGTTTTTCATTCATTTGTTGTCGTTAGATTTGGGAGTGGCCGACAATCGCGTCGTGAATCTCACGCAAAAGCACGTTCGCGGCAGGCTGGCCGAATCGCTTATTTTTCTCAAAGAAAGTTATGGCCTGGAAGAAGACGGCGCCACCATCAATATTTACCTGGCTCGCGAAGATTTGGCCAACCTATCCAATATGACCACGGCAAATGCCATCAGAACACTCTCCAATTTTGTGAACGAACGTATTATCTCTCTCGATGGAAGGAAAATAAAAATAATCGATGAGGATAAATTGATGAAAATAAGCAATATAGGATAAGCGTGAACGCTTCTAAAATGCTTTTTTCGAAAAAATAATCGTAACTTACTTTTCGTTTTTTTATATTTTCATGTTGCGCGAAAAGGCAGATTTTCGAAAAGTCCTTCTTACCTTTGTGGCACCAATCCATAAACATCGTTGTTGATGATAAAACAAATTACGAGAGCGGTTTTTAAATCTTACTATAAGTCAGTGGAGAAATTTATGAACGACCCAATGGGGACGCAAGCACAAAATTTCGCTTACCTGATCGAACACGGACGAAACACGCTCTTCGGCGCCGAGAACCAATTTGACAATATAAAATCCATCGCCGATTTCCGGCAGAAAGTACCCGTTGCTTCTTACGAAAACTTACGTCCGTATCTCGATAAGATCATTATCGACAAGCAGCAAAACGTGCTTTGGGACTCGCCCGTGAAGTGGTTTGCCATGTCGAGCGGAACCACCGAAGACAAGAGCAAATACATTCCCGTAACGCAGGAATCGCTGGAAAATTGCCATTATCGGTGCGGATATCACATGCTTGGCTTGTATGCTCACAATTATCCCGATACCGAGTTTTTCCTCGGCAAAACACTGGTGCTTGGCGGCAGCCAGCAGATAAACAATATTGGAAAAAGCGCTTTCACCGGCGATATTTCGGCCATTCTGATGAAAAATCTGCCGTTTATCGTAAAAATGGCCAGGACTCCCGAAGAAATCGCCTTGCTCCCAGATTGGGAAGAAAAACTGCAAAAACTTTCGGACTATGCTGTGAAAGAAGACATTCGGGCGTTTTTGGGAGTTCCGTCTTGGATGCTGGTGTTGCTGAAAAAAATCGTAACAGACACCGGAAAGCAGCTTCCCGATTTGTGGAAAAACCTGGAAGTATTCTTTCACGGTGGTGTAAGTTTCACCCCGTTTCGCGAGCAATACGAGAAACTGATTCCTACGGAAAAGATGCGATATTGGGAGACTTACAACGCTTCGGAAGGATTTTTCGGCGTTCAGTATTCCAATAAATCAAAAGATTTGCTGCTGTTGCTCGACAACGAAATTTTTTACGAATTTCTACCGGTCAGCGAGTGGGAAAAAGAACATCCGCAAGCCGTTACCCTCGCCGATGTTGAAGTAGGCAGGCAATATGCGTTGGTAATATCCACCAGCGGCGGGTTGTGGCGCTACAAAATAGGCGACACCATCGAATTCACTTCCACCAATCCCTATTTATTCAGGATTACGGGCAGAACCAAGCAGTTTATCAACGCCTTCGGCGAAGAACTCATTGTGGATAATGCCGACCGGGCATTGGAAGAAGCTTGTAAAGTTACCGGCGCGAAAGTGACCGAATACACGGCTGCTCCCGTTTATTTCGGCGACAACAACAGCGGAGCGCACGAATGGCTCGTGGAATTTGAAACCAAGCCGGCCGATTTGGAACAATTCACAACCGTTCTGGACGAAAACCTGAAAAAACTCAACTCCGACTACGAGGCCAAACGTTCCTACAATTTATCGCTCAGCAAACCCGTTGTGCGGGTGCTGGAACCGGGCGATTTTTATAAATGGATGAAATCCAGAGAAAAAGTGGGCGGTCAGAATAAAGTACCCAAACTTTCGAACGACAGAAAATACGTGGATAATATTATCACCGTATTGGGTTTAAAATCCTAAAATAGAATAAAATTGGCTTTCGATGAGATAAAACTGAGAAAGTTTCCGTAAATTTGCACGCTAAAATCGATTTTCAAAAAATGAGAGTAAAACCTGTATATTTTTTATTGCTTGCTGTGTTGCTGGCTTCGTGCGGCGAGTACAACAAGATTTTGAAAAGTACCGATAGGGATGTGAAATACACGTACGCGAAAAAGTATTTCGAAGAAGGCAAATACAGCCGTTCCATCACATTGCTCGAAGAGTTGGTTCCTTTTTTCAAAGGATACGCGCAAGCTGAAGAATCGTTATATCTGTTGGGACAAAGTTATTATAATTCAAAAGATTATCTCTCGGCAACCGAGACGTTCACCACCTATTATAACTCGTATCCCAAAGGAGAATATGCCGAACCGGCGCTGTTTTACGCAGCCTACGGCATGTATCTCGACTCTCCCGACGCAAAGCTGGATCAGACAAAAACATACAAAGCCATAGCCGAATTTCAGCGGTATATGGAAGAATATCCGCAAAGCGAAAGATCGGAACAGGCCAAGAATTATATGTTTGAGTTGCAGGAAAAACTGGCGCAAAAAGAACTGCTCGCAGCACAGTTGTACCTGAATCTCGGAAATTATATGGGCAACAATTACGAATCGGCAGTTATTACCGCTCGTGAGGCCATGAAAAGTTATCCGTTTTCTAAGTACATCGAAGATTATCAGATGATTATACTTAGGGCACGTTACGAGTATGCCGAACGAAGCACACTCGAAACTCAGCCGGAACGGTACCGCATGGTTCTTGACGAGTATTTTAACTACAGGAACACTTTCCCCAACGGAAAACACATGCCGGAGGCCGAAAGGTACTACAAAAGAGCGCAAAGCAGGATAGATGTTTTGCCGTCGTAACCCAACCAAATAAAGAATTTATAAAAGTACAGAAAAAATAATATGGATTACAGAAAAACAAATGCTCCTCAGAACACCGAGACCCGCAATGTGATGAAACTTGCCGAGCCGGTGGGAAATGTTTACGAAATGGTTCGCATAATCAGCAAAAGAGCCAATCAGCTTTCCGTTGAAATGAAGCAGGACCTCGATACCAAATTACAGGAATTTGCATCGTACACCGATAATCTGGAGGAAGTATTCGAAAACCACGAACAAATAGAGATTTCACGTTTCTACGAAAAACTGCCCAAACCGGCTCTCATTGCCCTGCAAGACTGGAAAGAAGGAGAAATTTACTACCGCAATCCGGCCAAAGAAAAAGAACAGTTTTAATCCGGAGGTATGCTTCAGCGAATCCAGACCGTATTTTTGATACTTGCGTCGGTATGTATGTTGGTAGCCTCGGTAACGCCGCTGGCTTATTTCTTTTATAACGGCAATCCCGTTGTTTTCGAAGCTATGGGAATGTATCAGAACGGAAACATCGAAAGTTCCACCTGGGCGCTTTTTGCCATTGGTGCAATCAGCAGCCTGCTGGCGCTTGCAACCGTGTTCTTATACAAAACCCGGATGCTGCAAATCAGAATCTCCGTTTTCAATATTTTTCTGATGGTAGGGTTCTATCTCTATTTCGGATTTTTGGTTTTTCGCATCAATCCCGAGGCCGGATTGCAGTTTCAAAAGATTGGCGTCGGCATCATTATGCCGGTAATTGCCATTATTTTAACGTATCTGGCCATTCGCAGGATTGGCGCCGATGAAATTCTGGTCAGATCATTGAACCGGTTGAGAAAGTAACCCAATCGCATCTGACGGATTACTCGTCTGATGCGTGAAAGAAAATAGCAAGGGCGAAGTGTAATTGATACATTTCGCCCTTTTTTTATTCTATTTTGAAATTGTCACTTTGAACGAAGTTTTAGCGAAGTGAAAAGTCTGAGCTTGTTGGAAAAATAATTATCCATACAATTCTCAGAACTCAATTCTTCTCTATTTTTCTCGGTTGAATCATATTCTCCGGTTTCAGGATTTCGTCTAATTTGTCTTTATCGATCAATTTGTGTTCCAATACGATATCGTAAACACCCCTGCCTGTTTGTAAGGCTTCGGCAGCCACTTTGGTGGAATTTTCGTATCCGAGATACGGATTAAGGGCGGTAACCAAACCGATGCTGTTAAGTACCATTTCCTTCAAACGCTCTTCGTTTGCCGTGATCCCGACAATACACTTGCTTCTCAGCGTATTAATGCCGTTGATGAGCATTTCTATGTTTTCCATTATCGAATAGGCAATGATGGGTTCCATAACGTTCAATTGTAGTTGTCCGGCTTCGGATGCCATGGTTACGGTTAAATCGTTTCCTACCACTTTGTAAGCGATTTGGTTAACCACTTCGGGAATAACCGGATTCACTTTGCCGGGCATAATGGACGAACCGGGCTGCATGGGCGGAAGGTTTATTTCGTTCAGTCCCGTTCTTGGCCCGGATGAAAGCAACCGCAAATCGTTGCAGATTTTCGATAATTTTACGGCCAGCCGTTTGATAACCGACGAGTTCATAATGAAAACTCCCGTATCGCTGGTAGCTTCAATTAAGTTTTCGGCGGCTACGACATCTATTCCCGATATTTTCGCCAAATGTCGGGTGCAAATGGGTGTGTATTCCGGATCGGAATTGATTCCCGTGCCGATGGCAGTCGCTCCCATATTGGTTTCGAGAAGCAACAGGCGGTTTTGGGTCAATCGGTTTACTTCTTCTTTCAACGTGGCGGCAAACGCGTTAAATTCCTGTCCCAGCGTCATCGGAACGGCATCCTGTAACTGCGTGCGCCCCATTTTAATGACCTGGGCAAACGCTACACCTTTTTCTTCGAAAGCGATAATCAGTTTTTCCACTGCCTTGATCAGTTCGCCGATGCTGCGGTATATGGCTATTTTCAGCGCGGTAGGGTAAGCATCGTTGGTGGATTGTGAAAGGTTTACGTGGTTGTTGGGATGGCAATATTTGTAATCGCCTTTTTCGTATCCCATAATCTCCAGCGCGCGGTTGGCAATCACTTCGTTGGCGTTCATGTTGGTTGAAGTTCCCGCGCCGCCTTGCACCATATCCACCACAAACTGGTCGTGTAGTTTTCCGTTTTTAATTTCCGTGCACGCTTCCACAATGGCATTGGTAATGGCGGTGTCCAATAATCCAAGGTCGTGGTTGGCCAGCGCGGCCGCAGCTTTCACATCTGCCAGCCCCAGAATGAATTGTGGGTAATGATACAGTTTCGAACGGCTGATTTCGAAGTTTTCCAGCGCCCGCATGGTTTGAACGCCGAAATAAAATTCCACGGGAATTTCCATATCCCCGATAAGATCGTGCTCTGAGCGTGTTTTTCCGCTGAGCTTTCTTGCTGTTGTGTTCATACTAAAACGATTATTTTAAATAATTCAAGATTAATTGTTAATGGGTTTTTTTCTGTTTGCAAAGTTAGGCTTTATTTTGTTCAAAAGCCAATTCCTGCGATTTAAATACTGCACTTTGATTCAAGGATTATATAAAAAACAGGGGTTACATTTCGCAACCCCTGTGTAATTTCAGAAACTTTATTTCGTTAGAAAGTCCACTCTTTCGATGTTTTTGTATCATCCGTTTTCACCGGAACGGGCGCTTTGGTTTTAATAGGCTCACTTGTAGTGTTTTGAACGCCGGTTCCTTTGTAATACTGCAATACGCTTGGCATAATTTGCTGAATTCTTGCAATACGTTTCTCATCCGTGGGGTGAGTGCTTAAGAATTCGGGTGGTGCGCCACCTTGATTGCTTTGCGCCATTCTTGTCCAGAAAGGAACGGCGGCTTGCGGGTTATATCCGGCCAGAGCCATCACGATAAGTCCTATTTCATCGGCTTCGTATTCCTGTTTGCGGGCATAAGGCATCATCACTCCAAATTGAGCGCCCAGCCCGAAAACCTGTTGTCCGATTTGCGCGCCGGCTGAATTGCCTAATAATCCGCCGGCAATGGCGCCGCCATATTGCAAAGCCATTTGCTGACTTATTCTCTCCTGAGCGTGGCGGGCAATAACGTGAGCAATTTCGTGGCCTACCACTACTGCCAGCGCGTCTTCGGTTTGAGTTACGGGCAGCAGTCCGTCAAAAATAACTATCTTTCCGCCGGGCATGGCAAAAGCATTTACACTCTTATCTTTAACGAGATTAAACTCCCACTGATAGTATTGCAGTTCGGATTCGTATCCGTTGCTTTTGTAAAAAGTTTCCACTGCATTGGCTATCCGCGAACCTATCCGGCTCACCATTTGCGCGTTTGTTGTTCCCCGTTCAAGGGGAGCCGAGCGTATAAAATCCTGATACTGTTGCAGGCTAAGCGCCACCACCTGCTCGTTCGATACCAGGCTCAACTGTCTTCTTCCGGTGAAAGGGACACTACCGCAAGCTTGCAGAAAAGCCAGCGTAATAATCATCACCAGAGAAAATTTTGCTGTTCGATTAATTTTTTTTCTTTCCATAGTTGTTTTTTGTTAGTATGAAGTTTTTAATCTTCCAAAATAGTAAAAAAATACTCTTATTATTAATAACATTTTTTGTTGAAAGTAGTTTAATTGAATATTAATATTTTTTGATTTTGAGGGAAAAACAAGGTGATTTAAAAATTTAACACATTCTCGTGCAACGTTTTTTCGATTATTTCATCTATAGTGCAGAGACTTCTTTATAATGATGATTTTTTGTAATTTTACACCATAATGAAATTAACTCCTTACTTATGAAACCAAAAATATTATTTGCATCTGTAGCTGTTTTTGTATTTCTGTTTGTTGAAATTGGATGTAAGAAAGATTTATCAACTGAAAATCTGTTGATTGGAAGCTGGACACATTCACAAGAAGAGCAAATCGAATCGAATATTTTGATATACAGGCCGACAGATTCCAAACAATTTCCACCAAGCTGGTATAAGAATACTTTTTCCTTAAATCCTGATAGTACCTGCGACTATTTGGTTCTGGCAGCCAATGATGGACACTATTTCGAAAAAGGCACCTGGAATTACAACGAAGATACAAAAATCCTTACCATTTCATATACTCAACGCGAAGTGGCTCCACATCTTCCCCAAATAGATGTTGTTCTCAAATTCGAAGTTATCGAGCTCAAAAAAAATATGCTGAAACTCAAATCTGTTTCATAGAAAAAACGTCTTCTTAATTCGTGCTAACCGTTTGTTAAAGCGTTTTCTTTGTGTTTGTCGATTTCCGGGTAAATTCAAATGCTCGCTTCTCTCATTTGCAAATCCCACCAAAAAAAGGTATCTTTGGACGTTTTTTTCAACCTAAAACAATATATGTCATTAAAAGATAGCAACGAGAAAAATTTTGAAGATAAAGACGCGCCCATGAATCGGGAAGAGGAAGAAGATATTGTCCTTTCCGGTTCTTCGCAACACTCCAATCCTAAGATTACTACCCGGTTAGCCGAAGACTCGCCCATGAACCTTTCCCGAATGTATCAGGACTGGTTTTTGGACTATGCATCGTACGTGATTCTGGAACGTGCCGTTCCGCACGTTACCGACGGACTGAAACCCGTTCAGCGGCGCATTCTGCATGCCATGAAGCGAATGGACGACGGGCGATACAACAAGGTGGCGAACATTATCGGGTTCACCATGCAGTTTCACCCGCACGGTGACGCTTCCATCGGCGATGCGCTGGTACAGATTGGGCAGAAAGATTTATTGGTCGATTGTCAGGGAAACTGGGGCAACGTGCACACGGGCGATGGAGCCGCCGCGCCGCGTTATATTGAAGCGCGACTGACGAAATTTGCTCTCGAAGTACTTTTTAATGCCAAAACTACCGAATGGAAACCGTCGTACGACGGACGAAATAAAGAACCGGTAACGCTTCCCGCGAAATTTCCGCTGCTGCTTGCACAAGGAACCGAAGGAATTGCCGTTGGGTTGACATCGAAAATCCTTCCCCACAACTTCAACGAACTTTGCGACGCATCCGTTTCTTACCTGCAAGGGAAAGATTTCAAACTGTTTCCCGATTTTCAGACCGGAGGCTACATCGATGTGGAGAGATACAACGATGGCGAGCGCGGCGGGTCGGTAAAAGTGCGTGCATCGATAAAAAAACTCGACAACAAGACATTGGTTATCACAAGCCTTCCGTTCGGAAAAACAACAGTATCGGTGGTGGAGTCGATAATCAAAGCCAACGAGCGCGGTAAGATAAAAATTCGAAAAGTGGACGACATTACGGCTGCAAACGTGGAAATCCAGGTTCAGCTGGCGCCCGGCGTTTCGTCCGACAGAACCATCGACGCCCTTTATGCATTCACAGACTGCGAAATTAACATCTCACCCAACTGCTGCATTATTGAGGACGATAAACCGCATTTTCTGACCGTTAGCGACGTGCTTCGCATTTCCACCGACCGCACTAAAGAACTGCTTCGGCTGGAACTTGAGATTGAGAAACAGGAAAAACAGGAAGCGCTGCTTTTTGCGTCGTTGGAAAAAATATTTATCGAAGAGCGCATTTACAAGGACAAGGAGTTTGAGAATGCCAAAAGCATGGAGATCGCTGTCGCACATATCGATAAGCGGTTGGAGCCTTACAAACCGTCGTTTATCCGCGAAATAACTTCGGACGACATTCTGAAGTTGATGGAAATAAAGATGGCGCGCATCCTGAAATTCAATTCGGACAAGGCCGATGAGAATATTGCCCGTTTCAAGAGCGACATCGAAGAAATAGACCATAATCTGGAAAATCTGATCGATTATACCATTTCGTGGTACCTGATGCTGAAAGAGAAATACGGCAAAAACTATCCCCGTAAAACCGAAATTCGCAGTTTCGAGAATATCGAGGCGGTTAAGGTGGCCGAAGCCAACGAAAAACTGTACATCAACCGCGAAGAAGGTTTTATCGGTACCGGATTGAAAAAAGACGAGTTTGTCTGCAACTGTTCCGATATTGACGATATTATCGTGTTTTTCAGAGACGGCAAGTATAAGGTGGTGAAAGTGAGTGATAAAATGTTTGTCGGGAAAGGGATTTTGTACGCCAATGTTTACAAACGGAACGACAAACGCACCATTTACAACGTGATTTACCGTCACGGAAAATCGGGCTCGCATTACATCAAACGCTTTCCGGTAACGGGCGTTACGCGCGACAGGGATTACGACGTGTCGCAAGGCAAAGCCGGTTCGCGCATTGTTTATTTCAGCGCCAATCCCAACGGCGAAGCCGAAACCATCCGCGTTATTTTGAAACCCAAGCCGCGCCAGCGTATTTTGCAGTTCGAGAAAGATTTCAAGGAAATTGTTATCAAGGGTAGGGGATCGATGGGAAATATTCTGACCAAGGCCGATGTGCATCGCATTATGCTCAAACAGAAAGGGCATTCTACGCTGGGCGGGCGCAAAGTGTGGTTCGATCCCGATGTGCTGCGACTGAATTACGACGGTGGCGGATTCTATCTGGGTGAATTTTCGGGCGATGACCGAGTGCTGGTTGTCAATAAAAACGGTGACTTCCGCACCTGCAGTTTCGATTTGAGCAATCATTTTGAACCCAACTTCGTTCGTATTGAAAAGTACGATGAAGCCAAAATTTGGTCTGCCGCGCTTTTCGATGCTGACCAGAAATTTGCTTATCTCAAGCGGTTTACCTTTGATGCTACCGATAAAGTTGCCAATTTCTTAGGCGAAAATCCCGATTCGAAACTGTTCCTGCTCACCGATGTGGTTTTCCCACGCGTGGAAGCGATATTCGGCGGTGGCGACGATTTCCGCGAACCAATTGAAATTGACGTGGAAGAGTTTATCGGGGTGAAAAGTTTTAAAGCCAAAGGAAAACGCATATCCAATTACGAAGTAAAGGAGGTAAAGGAATTAGAACCCACTCGTTTCCCGGAACCCGAAGAGGAAAGGGAAAAGCCGTCGGAAATTGAGATCGAAGCAGAAGAACCCATCAACGATGCCGACTTGTTGGATGAAATTACGGGGCAAATGAGTTTGTTTGATTAAAGCCATGCCCGCAAGGCGGCAACAAGCCGCCTTGCGGATAAATAAAATAAAATTCTAAAACATGCTGAACAAATTTTCAAGATTTGCACTTTTATCTTGTTTATTCTTTTTTGTACAGTGCGCTAATGTTCACAACAAAAAAGCGATTGACGAGTACATTAAATCAAACATTGATTATTGCATGGACCCGTTAATAAAAAAGGGAATGGATTCAATTCAAGCGAGAGAAGTTTGTAAGTGTGGTTTAGAAACTATGTTGAAAATAGAACCGAATATTTTAAATTATGATTCTAAAAGATGGGAGCAAATATTTGAAGCCAATAAAGACAAGATATTTGAAAACTGTCCTGAAATTAAATTGCTGTTATAAATAATCTTGAAAGCTACCAACCCTAATCCTTAATTCTCTCTAAGTAAGAGCGGTGTACCATAATTAAACAATTCCCGAATTTCGCTTTCCCTTTGTGGAGGTAAGTAAGAGAGATCAACCAACTTTGTTCTTCCCCCTTCATTCCCCCTCACTTCTTCCAAAAACTTGCCGTGAAAAGAGATAAAACGGTGAAAACTTCCAAACGCCCGACTATCATAAGGAAAGAGAGGTAATATTTGGCGAAGGTATTGGCCGTAGAGTAGTTTCCCGACGGGCCGAAGTCGCCCAAACCGAAGCCGTAACTGCTCATGCTGGAAACGGCGGTTCCGATAGATTCGTCGAACGACATTCCCGTAAAACTCAATACGATGGCGCTTACGCCAATTATACTCAAGTAGAGAAAAACAAAAGCAAGCACTTTTTCGACCACGGCGTTGGAATAGACCTGTCCGTCTATTTTTACCATGTACAACGCTTGCGGGTGTACTTGACGGCGAAATACCACGCGTGTATTCTTGACCAAAACGAGCAGCCTGGAGATTTTCATTCCACCCGATGTGGAGCCTTCGCAACCGCAGAACAGCACCATAGACAAAAAAAGAAACCAATAGAATTGTCCCCATCGCAGGAAATCGGTAGTGGCGTATCCGGTTGAGGTAACGGCCGCAACCACCTGAAAAAGAACGGTGCGTACAGATTTTTCAACCGTGCCCGCTACATTTCCTTCCAGATACAAAGTGAGCGTGATTACAACCGTGAACCCTAAGATCATGTAAACATACCAGCGAACCTCCTCGTCTTTGAATATTTTTCCGGAAAAGTGGCGGAACAAGCCAAACAGCAACATAAACTTGATGCCGCCCGAAAACATCAGAAAAATAATCACGTATTCGGTATAAGCGGAGTTAAAATAGGCAATACTGGCCTGTTTGGTGGAAAAACCGCCGGTGGATATGCTGGTAAACGTGTGGCAGGCAGCGTCGAAAGCGTCCATGGGACCGGCCCACAGCAAAAGAAATCCAACCGCTGTGAGCACTAAATACGTGATGACCATATTGCGCGTAATATCGCTGATGCGCGGTCGCAGTTGCTCTTTAGAAATGCCTGTTGCCTCGGCGTTGTAAAGATAGGATGTGCTGCCGCCGAACAGGGGCATGAACGATAATACGAAAATAATTATCCCGATGCCGCCGATCCACTGCGTGAAACTTCGCCAGAAATGCAGCGATTTGGGAAAAGCTTCGATGTTGAATAAAGTGGAACTTCCGGTGGTGGTGAAACCGCACACGCTTTCGAAAAAGGCGTCGGTAAACGAAGGAATGGCATTGCCCAGCAGGTAAGGCAATGTGCCGAAAAGCGCCAGCAGAACCCACACGAGCGTTACCGTGAGATATACTTCGCGCTGCGAAATCCTTTTCGTTTGTTTTTTTCTTCGCGCGGCAACATACGTTGTTAATCCCGAAAGAAACGTGATGAGCGCCGAAATATAGAGGCTGTGGATGGACGGCTCTTTGTAATATTCTCCCACCAAAGCGGAAAAAAGCATAAAAACGGACTCGATCATCAGAACAAGGCCGATACTGCTGAAAACGAATTGGAAGTTGAATTTTCGCATATTCAAATGCCGCTACTTAAAGTCGTGGCAATTTATATTTCAATTAAAGAAACTTTCTATGCTTTTCAGCGACTTATTCATAAAAAACACCATTACCTGGTCGTAGGGTTCTATGAGCGTGTCGCCGTCAATAAGCATGGGTTCCCCGTTTCTGATGAGCGCTCCGAGCGTCATGTCCGATGGCAGGTTCAGGTTTTTGATCAACTTTTTGGTAACTTTCGAGTTGGGTTTCGCAACTACTTCGCCCACGTTAGCATTCGAGAAAGTGAGGCATTTTATATTCGAAGCATCGGCTTTGAGCAAAAGTTCGTAAATTTTACTGGCTGCCAGTAGCTTTTTGTTGATTACCGTTCCAATATCAAATCGTTCTGCCATAGCAATATAATCTATGTTTTCCACCTCGGCGATGGTCTTTTTCACGCCGTATTGCTTGGCCATCATGCAGCCGAGAATGTTGGCTTCGGAATTTCCGGTGAGCGCAATAAAAGCATCCATTTCCGAAATTCCTTCGGTGAGCAGCAATTCGGCGTCGCGTGCATCGCCCAAAAATATGGTTACGTTGGAAGGAGCAATTTCCACTAATTTTTCGGCGCGTTCGCGATTTTGTTCTATAATTTTGATGTTCAGGTTCGAAGGCAGGTATTGAATGGCTCGCATGGTGATGCGGCTTCCACCCATAAACATCACGTTTTTGGTTTCGAACAATGTTTTGCCCAAAATGGCAGGCATTTCTTCCAGATTTTTCCGTAATGTGGTGAAGTAGAGAATGTCGTTGGGTAAAATTTGGTCGCTTCCTTTGGGAATAATGGTTTGCATGCCTCTTTTTATTACCACCACGTGGAATTTCTTTCCCACACCGGGAAGTTCGCGCAGAAATTTGCCGGCAATGGGAGCGTTTGACCTTACTTTGGCCGCCGTAAGAATAACCGAGCCGTTGGATAGTTCCCACCACACTCTCGTCCAGGGAGTTTTTAGCGCCGAAACAATTTCTCGTGCCGCCATCATTTCGGGATAGATCATGGAATGAATACCCAGCTTGTCGAAAAAATCCACGTTTTTGGGCAGCAGGTATTCATAATTATCGATTCTTGCCAATGTTTTTTTTACCCCCAGATTGGCGGCAAGCATACAGGCAGTAATGTTTTTGGATTCTTCGGGCGTGACGCCGATAAAAAGGTCGGAATCGGCAACGCCGGCTTCGCTGAGGTCTTTCAGCGAGGTGCAGTTTCCCACAAATATCAATAATTCGGCATTGTCCCTAACGGCGGTGAGTCGTTCTTTCACGCTGTCCATCAGCGTAATATCGTGATTCTCCTGCCCAAGCAGTTTTGCAAGATGGGTTCCCACTTCTCCTGCTCCGGCTATTAATATTTTCATTAGTTGTAGGTTGAGTTTTAAGTTTGTGTAATGAGTTGTTAATAAAGAAATCGTTATAGTGAAGTTTGATTGAAAATGGTTTTTAGGCTCTCGCCCGGATGGGCGACATTTCCCTAACCGTAGGCGATTTATTCGCCTGCGGTAAACCAAACGCCCCGAATTTCCGCCCGTAGTGGCGGTACAATGAATATGTTGTGCCGCGCTTCGCGCGGGATTTTAGAGTGGATTTGTTTTTCTCCACGCGACAAGTCGTATGGAGTTAGTAATTTAGCGCACTCTGTGCGCTGGCAACCTTTAATACCTTTACTTACTCATCTTCATCAAACTTCAGAACGATAACAACAAATTTTGTTTATTTATATCTTACATTATCCTGTTCCCGAAGAACAACAATCCCTCCATTTCCGTCCAAAGCTTCCTGTTGTTTTTTCAGTTCGCTTACTTCCACAATTTTTTTCAGAATGCTTTCTTCGTCTATTCCGGCTACTTTGTGCAGCTCTTTCATCGGCCCGTGAGTGATGAACTCATCTTCGATGCCTATTCTGAAAACCCGGTT
>CAKTUP010000028.1 GCA_934621705.1 uncultured Petrimonas sp. | reverse complement strand
GTTGTAAGATAATGCGGCAGCGCTCCACGAGCCGTATTTCCGGTACGCTTCTTTGAGATATCGAACGGCAGCAACGGTAGATTTCTCAATGTGGTATCGTTCGTCAACTTCCGATGAAACTTCCAACCCGTATCCCGGCGCTGTGTTAGCCATAAACTGCCACAATCCGGCTGCACGAGCAGGAGAAACTGCCCGTGGATCGAGGCTGCTTTCGATTACGGCAATGTACTTTATGTCGTCGGGAACTCCTTGTTGTTTTAGTATCGGTTCGATGATGGGGAAAATTCGATTAGCCCGTTTGAAAAGCAATAGGGTAGTGGAGTGGAAATAGGTAAAGCTATTCAGTTCTCTATCCATCCGCTCGCGGAAATCGTATCGGTCGAACACGATTTTTTCGCCTGCGAAGGTCATTTCATCGGGTATATCAACCGATGCCGTCATGGATAGCACCTGTGGGCGTTGTTGATCTACTTTTTCCGTATCGTTATTGGATAAGCTCATTATTGTAATCATACTTATTGCAACAATCGCTGAAATTATGTAAATGATATCTCGTTTCATCAGTCTGTTTTTTGTTTTATTCGTGTCAAATATACAACTTTTTTTAAAATTTCAGCACTTCTTTTACGTTAGATGAGAGAAATTTGGCTGTCCTGGAAACAATATTGTCGTTTTGTTTAAAGCACACATCGTGTCCTCCGGAAATAAATATGAGGTTGGTTGTAAACATTAGCCTTGCTAAGCGTCTGTTCTAACGTAGCATGCTGGCTGTGTGGAATTAATTTAACGGATTTGCGTGAAATGAAATGATTATCGATGCATCTCAAAACTTCAATGCAAAAGCGGAGAGTCACAAATTCCTGTTTTCTACCATACAACTTATTAATCGACTTGTATGTCGTAGGTTCATGATAGGAACTATATATTTGTTCGGAGAAAAATGACCAATTCGAAGATTCATATTCATAGCAGCGGAATCTTTGAGTTGAGATTGAAATTCATTTAGCCTACAATATTTGTTGAAAAGAAGCTTTACATGCGATTCAAAAAACAAGAAAAGTAAGAAGAAAGAGTAAGGTTTTTGCGAATTTTTTTTAGTCTTATGATTAAGACGAAGAAATATGGTATATTCACATAAAGTTAAAAAATAAACAGTTAACTTTGAAATATTTGTTTGTCTTTATTTTATAACACTTTGGCATTTTGAAGAAGTAGAGTTTATTTAATATGCATAGACTTATCGCGCATATCGTTTCTGTTCTATTTGTGGGACTACTATCGAGCGCAACAGCGCAGAAAAGCATCCACGTGCAAACACTAGGGCCGGAGCACGGATTAAGCCAAAGTTCGGTAATGAGCATCCACCAGGATAACCTGGGTTTTATATGGATTGGCACTCGTGACGGACTAAACGAATATAACGGGAACAGCATAAAAATTTACAAACATATTTTAGGCGATTCACTTAGCATTGCCGGAAATCAGATCAATGACATTGAAAACGGCAGCGATAACACTATTTGGATTGCGCACAACAAGGGCATTAGTTTGTATGAACGAAAGGAAGGAGTTTTCAAGAACTACCGTATAGGCGCTTCTTCCAACAGCGAAATTCGTTCTATTACGCTTATTGATGGCCGTATGTGGATAAGCGGATGGAGCGGGATTTATTTCTACGATAAAGAAAAAGACGATTTTATCAAACCTTCCCTTGAAGCAGAGAAAAAATATTTGCTGGATGCCTCGGCTGCCAAAATTGTCTCTTCGCCTGTTGAAGGTGATTATTGGATTGCTACCACTACCCGTGGATTGGTGTATTATAATGTGCGAGAGGGAACTATCGAAGAAGTTTCATCGAACTCCGATGGAGTCGTGCTGAAAGAAAAAGAGCGCATTGAAGATATTTTGTTTCACCCCAACGGGCGAATGTACGTTGCCACTTACCATAATGGAATTTACGAGTGTGATTTGTCGGGAAAACCGCTGCGTCAGTGGTCTTCGTCGCAGACGGGCGTTTATCGCTCTATTTACAACAATATCCGCACGCTTACGCTCGATAAAAACGGGCACATCTGGATTGGAAGTTTTCAGGGTGTTGGAGTTTTAAATCCGGAGACGGGCATCATTTCCGAAGTACATATTTTGCACGGCTCCGCCAACATCGATAACGCCTCCATTCGTTCGCTGATGGCCGACAAAAACGGCTCAATGTGGATTGGTACTTATCACGACGGACTGCTGTTATACGACGATTATTTTTCGCGCTTCAACATTCACTACCTTCCTTCGAAAGACACGTTTGGCTCGCACAAAATCGTGAGCGCGTTTGCCGATAAGGAGGACCGATTGGTTGTGGGTTCGGAGAATGGATATTTAATAGAATACGACAAAAATTACCACATCGTGCAACAACATCAGTTGCGGGGCCAAACGAACGAAAACGCGGTCATCAAATCGCTTTTTTACGACCCTTCCGACGATGTGTTGTGGATTGGAACACTCCGAGACGGGATTTATGTGCTTCGCAACGGACAAATCCGTTCGCTGGGGTTTGCCGATTTAAGCGTTATAAACTCCATCGTGAAAGAGTCAGAAAACAAATTGTGGATTCTTTCCGAGCGCAGGAACGGAATTAATCTGTTGAACGCGCACACGGGACTTATTGAGTCATTCCACACCTCGAATGAAATGCATAAACTGGTGGGAAAAAGCCGCGCAAAACACTTGTTGAAAATAGATGCCGACACCTATCTCCTCTCCACCGTCGGCTCCGGTTTACTCTTGTTTGAGAACAAGCCACAAGGAAAAATAAACCGCATTTTGCCCGAAATAACCGATGTAAACCATACGCTTCTTCATAACGACACACTATATGTAAGCACGATGGACAACGGTATTTTTCTGCTGGACAAAAACCTGAAACTTATCGGAAATTACACCACAAAAGAGGGATTGCTTAATAACACCGTTTTCAACACCTTATCCATAAACGGAGAGTTGTGGATTAACTCCATTAACGGCATCACACATTATTCACAAAACGAAGGATTTATCAACTACTACGTGCTCAACGGCTTCCCGTTATCGGAAATAAACGAAGGAGCCTATCTACAAACCCGCAACCAACTTTTAATAGGCGGCAAAAACGCGTGGGTGTCATTCGTTCCCGAAAATGTTTATAAAAACGCTTACAAACCTTCGGTTTTTGTTTCAGACGTTAAAATAAACAATGCTTCGGTAACTACGCTTTCGCGTTTTAACCATATCAATGTCCTGCACCCCGAGAAGATCAACTTAAAATACAACGAAACCACATTGACTTTCAACTTTGCCGGAACCAATTATATTATGCCCGAGAACAACGCTTACCGGTATATGCTGGACGGATTTGAACAAAACTGGCGATATTCTACGCAAGACGGGCGTGCCGAATACAGCAAAATCCCTTCGGGAAAGTATTTGTTTAAAGCACAAGCCAGCAATAACGACGGCGTCTGGAGCGATGAACTGGTCGTTCCCATTACCGTTCATCCGCCGTATTGGTTAACGTGGCAAGCGTGGTTGGTATATCTGCTTTTGCTCACCGGTATCACGTTGCTGGTAAGGCAAAACGCCCTAAAAAAAGCCGAAATGCGGCACAACATCCGGTTAAAAGAACTGGAAAAGCAGCAAATCGAGCAAATGCACAACCTGAAAGTAAAGTACTTTACCGATATTAGCCACGAAATCCGCACGCCGCTTATGCTCATTTTAAATCCGGTGGAGGAAATGATGGACGAATCGTCGTTGGCGCCGAAAGATCGAAAAAAAATGTCGGTCATTCTTTATCACGGCAAAAATTTGCTGCAACTCGTCAACCAGTTACTGGAAATAAATCGGGTGGAATTACAGAAAGAAAAACTGAACGAAACACCCGTTTTCCTCAAGTTGTTTTTCGATAACGTAAACCATTCGTTTTCGTCGCTGGCGGCCAACAACGAAATTGACTGGAGTGTGGATGTTGCGCAAGTTACGGAACAGCCCTTGCTGATCGATAAAGACAGGCTGGAAAAAATCATCCTCAACTTGTTGTCTAATGCGTTCAAATATACGCCTTCAGGCGGAAGCGTTGTATTAAAAGCGCGCACCGATTACAACGAAAGAACCGAAAAATACACGTTATTTATGGAAGTTTCGGACACCGGCATTGGGATTGACAAAGAAGATTTGCCACATATTTTCGAGCGTTTTTACAAGGCCGATAACAGTAAAATTCAGGGAACCGGCATCGGCCTTTCGCTGGTGAAAACCATCGTGGAAGATTTGATGAACGGAAAAGTAACAGTGCAAAGCGAGAGAGGCGCAGGCAGCACGTTTTCGGTAATGATTCCCAATATACAGCCGGATAAAAGTGGGGAGCAGGAAATGCTCCCGCAAGATTTTACTCTTGCTGTGGAACTTTCCTCATCGCTTGACAAAGAGGAAGAACCGGTATTTGTGCAGGAGAAATCGCAAAAGAAACACAACGTGTTGCTGGTCGAGGATAATATTCCTCTCTTGAATTCACTTTCGGAAAACCTGAGCAAAGCATTTAACATTTTCAGCGTTACGTCGGCGGAAGAAGGTTCCGATATTCTTCAGGAAGAGGATATCGACATCGTGATATCGGATATTATGCTGCCCGGCAGGAGTGGTAAGGATTTTTGTGCCGAAATTAAATCGAATCTTGTTTCCAGCCATATTCCGGTAATTTTGCTTACAGCCATTCAACAAGAAGACTTGAAAATGGACAGCCTCGGGCTCGGAGCAGACGATTATTTGACAAAACCTTTTGCGTACAGGGAATTACAGCTTCGTGTGATGAATATCTTAAACCGGCAGGAACAACTGAGGAAACTCTACAAACAGGAATCGCTGCCCGAAAAAGACGAAAGCCGATTCAATAAATTCGACAACGATTTGCTGAAACGCGTGAACGAACGGGTGGAGCAAAATCTTTCCAACGCGGAATATTCTATCGAAAATTTGAGCGCAGACGTGGGATTAAGCCGCGTGCATCTGTATCGAAAACTGAAAAAATTGTTAGATGTATCCCCATCGAAATACATCCGCGATTACCGCCTCAGTCGGGCTGCCGAAATACTATCGGCCGAAGACTTGCGCACGGTAGAAATCGCTGACCGCGTTGGGTTTCAGGATTCCAGCTATTTTGTGAAATGTTTCAAGGAAAAATTTGGTATTTCGCCTAAAAAATATGCCGCTGGAGAATGAAAATATTCACTCAAAATATCCCCACAAAAACTGAAAAGGCACCGAAAAACCGACTTCGAGCGTATTGTTCTCCGTTTTCAGCAGATTCCCGTCGCCGGCCAAGCGGGTAAATTGCATTTTTTCCATTCCGTCACTTAATGGTAAAGTGTAATTAGCGTGATCTTCGTTGGAATTTTCACGAAAAAGCAACACATACGTTCTGCCTGCCGAGTAACTCACAAATCCCGGAAAGCCATAACCGTTCGGTTCGTCTCCTATCGAATGAATGATGCCTTGTTGCATCCGGCTTCTCTCCTTTTTCCAAACGTTTACCAGCGATGCAACCCTGAAAGCTTCTTCGGGCAACGCGGTGGCTTCCATCCACGCGAGCGGCTGCCCCATCATCGTGATGGCGAACATATAATCGAACGGAACGTTTATCGGCTTCAGCGGATCGTTTGCCGGATACTGTTTTTCGTTGCGCCACTTGTTGAGCCATTCTACCTGAATTCGTTGAACGGGAATATATTTCGACAGCGTCCAGATGTTTCGCAAAGTAAGGTGTGGATAATAATTTCCCCAATCGGTATAGCGATTCTCCAGAAAAATATTCCCCACATCGTTCAAAAAGAAATATCCGCCCCGTTTCCCTGCCGTAACGTCCATATTGAACTGAAGCGTTTGTCCGCTCTCATCAATAGATCCTTGCAGCATTTGCTGTACATTCTTTTCCGATGGTTTGTTGCCGATACCCAAACCGTCAATTTTTATCCACGAAATGTTATGTTTTTTATTCAAACCCGTTAAAATGGATTTATCTCTTTCCCAGGCAGCGTAATTGTCTTTTTTTGATGGATTGAACCATACGCCCAGCTTCATATTCAACGATTTTGCTTTTTCTGTAACCGGCTTCAAGCCGTTTGGAAAGCGGGTGGAATTAACTTCCCAATCGTCTGCAGACCAATCGTCCCACAAAATTCCCGCTCTCGATGAAGAGTTTTGCGATAATCCCTGCTGCCAGCCGTCATCGATCTGAAAATGCGTTACTCCCAGCCGCGAGGCTACATCCAATTCGTTCAGAATAAATTTTTCGTTCACGCGGCTGTCACGGTTTCTGTCACCCCAGGTGTTCATTGTGAACGTATTGTCTTTTTCGGGGAGATATTTGTGTTTGGTGAGCTCATACTTTTTGTACAAATTAAGTGCGGTTTCCTCATCGGGAGCGTACATCAGCGAGAAAACGGGATAGGCTTCCTGCCAATCGGACTCATTGTCGTCAAGCTCAAATCCGGGGGAATGTACTTTTATTCCCGTAAAATCGGCGCTGAAATCAAATCCGGTGTAGGCGGATTGCGCGTGGTGCAACGGCGATAATTTTACGATGAGATGCGTAACGTCTTTGCTGTTATCGCTCGCGATAAGCATATTACCTCGATAATATTGCAGTTTTTTATACGGAAGCTCCTTTTGTACATTCACGATGTTGCTGTGATGGTCGGTCGCCTCCTTAAAAGAAATGATTTTTGTGCTGAAATGCGGCGCCGGAAACGGCATCGAAAAATAATACGGAACGTTACCTCCCAGCAGCGCCGGGTCTTCTATTAAATCGGCAGTCGGCTCTGCCGTTACAGGAAAAAGGGTGTTTTTTCCGCGCATTTTCAGGCGCCATTCTACGCCGGAACATTCATCGTACACGCGAATGCTGCGAACGTACTCGAAACTATCGGATTGTACCGTTAAATCGAGTTGCGTATATGCCGAAGTCCGTTCCGATGCTTCTGTACGAATTTGCTTTCGTGAAGTGTTTTTTATGTTTTTCGACTCTGTAAGATTGGGAAAAGCGGAAGAAAACGAATCCGCACCTGCATACGTTAACGGTTTCGCCGTCAATAGTTTTAATCGGTTGTTTTCCACCGAATAAGTTTGTTCGCTTATTCCGTCATTAATTACCAGTTTGTTTTCATCTATCCATTGAAAAGGAGTTTTTTGAGAAAACAAGACCTGAGAAAACAGAATGCAAAACACCAATGTGAGGTTTCTTCCGCTGTGCGCCATATTATTTTGTGATTACAAACTCATCGACCAGCGTATTGGTTTCGCTGAAAGATTGATAGGAGATTTCATTTTTCGTTACCCGGATATACTGATAAGTGCTTACTTGGTTATAACTTGTATCCATCCAGTTTTGTTCTTCCAACTCGTAATATTTATCACCCACAACCGCAACCGTGAATACCGGATGAGTTGGGTTGTTGTTGGTGCCTGTCCTGTTTTCCAGCCCTCCGCGCGCATAGGTGTGGTCGTGTCCCTGCAACACCAATCCTATTTTGTTTCTGTGTTTTTTTATTACCGGCAGCCAATTATCCATCAATCCTTTGTTTTCGCGATTCTTGGCTCCCGAAAAAACGGGATGGTGCGAAACGATTATTACCCAATCTTGAGTGGTTTCCGATAAAACCTGATCCAGCCATTTTCCCTGTTCATAAATATTCTCGTTCGAATTCATCACGATAAACCGCACAAAACCATAATCCAAATAAAATTGTCCGGCATCCCACTCATAGGGAAACGGGAACGTAGCCGTCCAGTAAGAAGACAATTGCACTTTGCTTCCTTCTAGGTTTTTCAGGTATTCGTGATTACCGGGCGTAGCAATCACCGGGATTGACGAATTAATGCCCCGGGTGGCGGCGTGCCATTCAGACCATTCGTAATCGTTGTTGGCGTGATTGATAAGGTCGCCCATATAAACAGCCAGTTTAGCATCGCCGAATTTCCTGAACGCTTCCGAAAATATTCTGCCCGAATGATTGAAAATACCGTTTTGAATATCGCCGAAGTACAGTAGGCTCACCGTATCGGTGAAATTGTGATGCGTGTAGGTGTACCACGGGCTCCAAAAAGGAGAATTTCCCACTCGATATTTGTAGGTTTTGCCCGGTGTCAATTTTTTGATGGTCGCAGAGTGGTAATGCATCGGGTAATCTTTATATTGCACCACGCTATAAGTGGAGTTTTCTCGTTTCCGGTTCTCTTTTGGGAAGCGATAGGCATCGCCTTCTATCATTTCCACTCTTCCTTCTTTCACCGTGGTATCTGTGCGCCAGGTAATGGCCAATACATCGTTGTCCGATTCAAGCGGCGTAATCATTACCCTGTCGGGCAGATGCGAGGGTTGGTAACGCAATAACGGAGTTTTGGGTTCGGAGCTTTCTTTATCCCATTTCTCCTGCAATTCCGGTGGAACTTGTGAGAAAGTAAACGGAACACAAAAAACAAAAAGGATTAAAGCAACTATTTTTTTAATTTTCATTTGGGTCGATTAAGAAGCACACCACCTGCCTTCTGCAAAGCAGGTAGTGTGAAGGATTTATTAAAAACAGAGAGTTTTTTATCTTAGGGTTCCATCGGGATTTTTCACCCATCCTTTGGTCCAATCTACAGACGCATCTTTCACTGCGCCTACAAATGCCGCACTTTCAAAGAAAGAACCCAATGAGTTGGGATTAAATGCACTTGTTTTTTCAGCGCTTGGAACAAAAGCGGCCACACCGATACCCGGAATTTCGGTTTCCGAATTTTGGAATAACTCCGCGGCAAACGCTTGAGCCAAATCACGATAAGGATCACGCGGAACCTTAAAAATAGCGGAATGGGCAAATACGGCTGAGCCGTTCATATCGGTAATTTTTACGTTATCGCCCGCACGCAAACCACGCCGTGGAAATTCTGCAATAATGGTATTGTAAACTTTTGGAGCCGCGTTGGCACGCATACGCATTCCGTGAGTGTTGTCTTGCAAATCGGCGCCGGCACCTAAAATAGTGGCGTTTGCAATAACGGGGGCCGCGTCTTCACGAATGGTGAAATCATCGTTATCGGCATAAAATTCCGTATTCACGGAAACAATAAACTGCATATTTCCCTTGTATGCATCGCCAAGGCGGTACGAACCTCCTTCGCAATCGGTTGCCACAATGTATTTGAGGTTGGCGTTACCGTTGGTAATCATTACGCCTTCGCCTACCGATTTAAATACCTGTACGTGGCTGATGTTTGTGGCGCTGCCCACATCGGAGAGTCGGAACACCCTGTTATCGCCGTATTCCAAACGGACATATTTCATTGTTCCGTTGTTGGAACCTGCGCCGTCACCCGATAGTCTGAATTCGGCCCAGTCGCCCGCTTTGGCTGTTTTATCGGCTTTCAGCACATTGGAACTGGTAACCACAACCGGAGCCGTTGCCGTTCCCACAATGTTGGCTTCGCCCTGAATGTTGATACCCGAAGGAAATTCGGAATCGGCATTCATATAGAGGTGAACTCCTTCTTCAACGGTCAGCTTCGCACCGGGCTCAAATGTCAGAAAATAAGGAATGTGGTAATTCCGGTTTTTGATAAGCTTGGTTTCCGTTCCCGAAGCCACGATGCCGTCTGTGCCGATAGCCAAATTGTACAGTTCAGTGGTGCCCACCGTAATTTTATCGTACAAAGCCACTTTAATAATAAACGGTGCTTCTTGGCTATCCACATTGTCTTTATTGGCCAGAATAAAACCGTATTTCACTTCGTCACCTTCCGTTAACCCTTCAGCCAGTGGTTCGGTGGTATAAACAAATTCCGTGGAAGATGCGGTTACCGGAAATTCCTTGAGGAATGCGCCGTTTTTCATCACGACCACCGATTTTGCCCCGCCGTCGCCGTTTAACTGAAGGTTTACGTTTACGGTTTCCCCGGGCTTTAAATCGATAGAGTCTTCTCCCACAATCGAAATTTGAGGTGTTCCCAACTGAGGGCCATCCTCCCCGCACGATACGCCGAAAAAGGCGATGGTAAGCAAGAGTCCTACAAATAAAGTAATTCGTTGTTTTTGTAATAGTAGCATAGTATAACGTATTTAAAAAGATTTTTTTAATTTCTGATTGAGCCGTCTTTGTTTCTAAACCAATTGCCGCCAGTTGTCCAGTCGTTTTGTGCGTTTACCGCGCCGATATAGGGAGCGTTGCTGAACCAGCTTCCCATTGTGGTAGGATTATAGGGGCTTGTGGTTGTGCCGACAAAGTTTTCTCGGTTTATCCCTTCCACCGGAGTTTCTTTCAGGTTATAATCTCCGCTTTCAAAGAAAACGTCTTTTGCTTCTTGTTCCCAGTTTGCAACATTGTTGTAAGAATGCATATTATCGATGATGGTTGTTATCCCCAACGATTCAATCGGGAGGTCTTCCACACGCACGGCATCGCTTGGGAATTCCGTAACAATGGCGTTATGCATAAAACCTACAGCGCCTCTTCGGATGCGGACTCCGCGTCGAGTACCGAAATCGGTGCCATCGGCATATCCGTTTCCGATGAGGGTTACGTTGCTTACTCTGAACGTGGTTTGGGGTTGTTTTTCGAAGAACGATTCATCGTTTCTAAATTCAATGGAACGTGCCTGATTCCAGTAGTTTACCGGTACAAGTGTGGCTTTAATGCCGGTTTGGAACAACCAAAACTGGCCGTTGCCCTGCCAGCCTTCATCCACCCAAATTCCATATCCGCCGTGTTGTATACCGGCAATGTATTTCAAAGAAACCCGACCGCCTCGTACGCGAACGGCATTATTATACGATTCAAACGATTGGAAATACTCTATCCGCGTTCCGCTGCCCACACCGGATAATTCCAGGGAATGTAAGCCACCTTTTCCGGAATATTCCACGCGCACGAAGCGCAATATGCCCGAGTTTTCGGAATTTAACGTTCCGCCGTAACGGAAACCGTTCAACAGTACTGTGTTGCCGGCATTGGTTGCCGCGCTCCCGAAAAGTGATACCCCGCCCCAGTCGTCTCTTGCGGCATTTCCGCCAAGCACTTTATCGCTGGTGAAAACAATAGGTTCGCTGCGTGTGCCTTCGGCAAGGATTCGGGCGCCGCGCATAATCACCAGCCGGCTGAGTTTATCGTTGTTGGAAAACGTTCTGAAATAAACCGTTGTGCCTGGCTCAATGGTCAACGTGGCGCCTTCGCTCACGCTCACAACGCTATCCATTAGCCATTTTTTATCTTTTGTAAACGTGAAATCAGTATTGATTCTCCCGGTAACTTTACGGAAAGTGTTGCCGCCAGCCGTAAAATCTTCTATCTTATACGGCTGGTCTATCCGTATAACCACCGGCGCTGACGTTACCGAGCGTCCTTCTTTGTCAACCATTCGGAACGAAACGGTTACCCGGTCGCCAATCTGCGCGTTTTGCGCAATTTTATACAGACAGGAATAATTGAACGTAAACAGATCGGTTTCGGGTTGCACGGTTTCCACTACGGTTTCATCAACCAACACCTCCACTTTCTCCACTCCAGCAAGCGATTGCGATGTAATGACAATCGTTACTTCTCCATTCGGTTCCTGTATGATGGGGCTGCCATCGTAGTTCAGCACCGTGATGGTGGAATCGGGCAATATGAGTTGTTGCTCCCGTTCACATCCTGATGCAATGAGCAGGATGAAGACGGTAAAAATGAATAACTTGATTTTCATATCTGGTTTTTTACTTTTCATTGTTACAATCTGTACGTGATACCGAAACGGGTGGACCATCCGAAATAAGCGATGCGCGAAATCTGGCTTTCGTTACCCTGATATCGGATAGAAGGCGAATTGGTTAAATTCACAAACTCGGCATAAATGCTGAAATTTTTGTTGATGCGCTGCGAGAGGTTCAAGTCTACCTGAAAACGATCGGCCTGAATAATGTCGTCGTTCGCGTTGCTGGCTACCGAATTGATGTATGACCCGTTGTAGTTGGTACTCACTTTGCTAGTAAATCCTTTGTAATCCCACGACAGCGCGGCGTTTCCCGTGTGCATTGCCTGCCCCGGAAGGCGCATTGCGTCGCGGTCCTGCGTGCTGGCATCGCTGGCTGTGAACGTGTAGTTGAGATAGGCGCTGAGCCCGTTTAATATTCCCGGCAAGAACGAAAGCTGTTGCATATAATTGAACTCGAATCCGTATACGATGGCTCTTTCTCCGTTTTGCTCCTGCCGGAACTCAAACCCTGCTGTTTGCGGGTATCCCGGAAAATCTTCGAGCAACGACGGTACAATGCGGGTGAACTGGAAACGATCCATATGTTTGAAAAACAACCCTCCTGAGATAATGCCGCCGCTGCGGTCGTATTTTTCGAACATCAGGTCGAGGTTGTTGGAAAGCGACGGCATCAACTCCGTGTTACCGATGTACAGCCGTGCCGCATCGGCATCGTAATTTACAAACGGCACCAAATCCACAAAGTTTGGTCGGGCATACGATTGCGTGTAAGCGAAACGCAAATTGGTGAGGTCGTTCAGGCTGTATTTCACGTGCAGGTTGGGCAGCAGAAACGCGTACGTTGAACCGCCTTCGATGGGCGTTGCCACCACGTTGGTTCCGGATCGCTTCACATCGAATGCGTTATACGTTACATTGTTGTATTCGTACCGAAGTCCTGCGATCACAAGAAAATCCTTCAACCGGATACGGTTTAAAATATACCCTGCGTACACGTTTTCGGAAGCATCGTACGTGTCGTTTTTCGACAACCGCTCCGCGTCCCACGAGTCGTCGCCCTGCACCAGCAATCGACGGTATGTATCAATGTAATAGGTGAACTTATCCCTGTCTACACGCGGGCCAAACTGAAATCTGCCGTTCAGGAAATCGATGGGCTCGGTTCTGGTAGAAACGTGCGCAAATGCTTCCTCGCGGTTCAGCACCTGATTGGGGTCGCGAAAAGCGAATACTTTGTTGTCTCTAAATTTATCGTTGGTGATGGCACGTGCTTTTCCACCGAACTGAAAACTTCCGCTGTTTCCGGCCAGTATATAATCTTTCTTCACGTTGAATTTTCCCACGATGTTAGACGCTTTGGTGTACTCCATATCCTCTTCGTAACGCCTGAAATTGTTCAGTAACAACGGGTTCTTTATATCAAGGGGGCGCGTGGGCCTCAATTGCGGCACCTGCCGCAGGATTCCGCCTTCGTTATCGGCAATGATGGTGATTTCGTCTCGTGCAAAATCGCCGCGGGTGCTGGTGTAATCGCGATTAGAACGGGTATAGAATGCACCCCAATCCACCATCCAGCTATCGAAGGTGTGTATGCCTTCGAGGTTGAAATTGTGGTTGGTTTTTATCTCGTTCCACAGGTTGATGTCTCTGCGTATTCTTCCGTTAAGGATGCTGTCTAGCGATATCCACTCGGTGCCGCTACGGTCTAAATCGAAACGCACGCGGTTTCTTAAATCATCGTCTTCGCGATAATTGTACATATAATTGAAGACGATCTCGTGGTTTGTCACTTTGTAGTCCAACGTTGTGGTGATCCCCACGCGGTCGCGTTTGTTTTCGGTTTTACGGAACTCATAATCTTCGGGTAAAATCAGGCTCTCGTTCAACATCCTTACCGGTTTTCTTACTCCCGACCACGTCGCATCCATCCGATCCTCGGAATTGTTGTTCCCATAGTAACTGCCGCTGACCAGTACGCCCAACCGCCCTTGGTTATTTCCGGAGCCGGGAAAGAATCGTTTGCTGGCCTGCATTTTACCAATGTAGTTGAGTTTGCCCGAAAGATCGTTGAATCCCATCCCCAAATCGCCGCGAAGCTGCCAGTTTTGGGAGCGTGCCGTGGGAGTCCGCAGGTTAATATTTCCGCCAATAGCGTCGCCGTCCATATCGGCGGTGAGCGCTTTGGTAACTTCAATGGAACCCAGTTGGTCTGCCGAAATAAGATCCAGCGCTTCGGTTCTGGCGCCGCTTTGCTGCACCGAGGCCAATTGCTCGCCATTGATGCTGATGTTGGTAAAGTGCTGCGGCGTGCCGCGGATGGTAACGGTGGAACCTTCACCTTTATCCCGCGCGATATTGATTCCCGGCAACCGTTGAAGCGCTTCCGCCACGTTTTTATCGGGGAACTTGCCGATTAAGTCCGACGAAACTACGTTCATTATATTGTCGGCCGACCGTTGCAGGTTAAGCGCGCGCTGCTGTCCTTCAAAACTTCCCGTTACCACTACTTCGCCCAATTGCACATCGGAAGTAGATAAGGTGATTTCAACTGTTTTTCCGGCATCGGCGGGTAGCGTTACCTCGTGTTCTTTGGTATCGTACCCTAAATACGAAATGGTGAGTACGGTTCTTCCGCTTTTCAGGTTTGTGAGTCTGAAGTTACCATCGTGGTCTGTGGCGGTACCGTTGTAGTTTACTTTATCGTGAATGGTGGCACCGGGCAACGGTTCTTCGGTTACAGCATCCGTTATCCTGCCCCTAATTTCGTATGTTTGCGCCTGCACCCAAAGGTGAATACAAAACAGCGAGCAAACCAACACACACTTCAATACATATTTCTTCATATCCGGTTGATGTTTTTGCGATACGAATATCGATGTTATTTTTCTTTTCCACGCTAAAATACGTTACCAAAAAGAGGAACTATGTTACATACATATTAAGTTTAAAAGTTAAAGTTTATATAATTGATTGATTTAGTGAATGTTGGGTTGTTTGTTAAATTTCTTCTTGACGGATGTGAATACAAAAGAGACTATCTTAATAGTAAAGACAGCCTCTTATTCACAGTTTTGTCTTACGGACAATTTCTTATTCGGACAATAGTTATTTATTATCATCAATCTCACCTATTTTACATGAGTTGAAACAAATTGTTTGGTCTTGGCAACAATATCATCGCTCTGATTGTAGCTGGCCTGAATATGTCCGCCCTCATAAATATGTTTTTGATTGGGAATTTTATAGTTGTTAAGCGTATCTTCTAATGCAGAGTGTTGACTGGGGGGAATGTATTCATCGTTTGTGCCGTAAAATGAGATTGTGGGCGGTGCATTTTTTGTAACCCAAGTAACGGGACTGCCGAAAACAGGAGCTGTCATATTTGTAGGTAAATTGCTCGGATTTGTAATGTGTTCCATAGCCCAACGATATAACTCAATGTTGAGATAGTAGCTGTCATTGAGGTTGGAGGGACCAACGATATTGACCGCGGCTTTTACGCGTCGTTCGGTATCGTATTTGTAGGAATAGAGCATGGCTAAATGCCCTCCGGCACTTAATCCTAAAACAACAAATTCCTGTTTTACTCCGAGTTCTGCAGCATTTTTGCCGATATAGTCCATGGCGGAGCGAATGTCATCTGTTTGCGGGGGCAGCATATAGCGAACAGGAGCAAAAGTTACTAACCGATAGTTCATGTTCACAACGGCGTAGTTGCTCATTTGGTTTTGGAACTTTGAAGCAAAATCATTCATATCTTTCTTGTCGCCCGCAAACCATCCGCCACCGTGAATAATGAGGAGTACTTGGGTTGTTGCTTGGCTTCTACCGGCAGGTAGGTAAATATCCATTCTTTGCGCAACATCGTTTCCGTAATTGACATCGGTTATTGTTTTGGGTTCGATGAATACTTTGTGTACTTCGGATTCACCTTCTTTGCTACAACCGAAAGTTGTAACAGCTGCAAGCAAAATCCATAAAAAATACTTCACGGAGTGTTTCATAATTGCAAAAGTTGGTTTTATTTATAAACGCCGAAAGCTTAATTTGTTCATCGGAAAAATGTTAAGTAGTGTATAAATAACAATGCACAGCTATGATAAAGCCCACTTTGTAGAAGTTGATTACGAGGAGTATTTCTTTAACGAAAAGGGTGCGCCAACAAAACAGGCGCACCCTTTTACAATGCTATGGTTTTTCCCTTTATTTCAATTTTTTATATCCGTAAACGGCTCTGTCGCCCAATTCTTCTTCGATGCGAAGCAATTGGTTATATTTTGCCATACGGTCTGAACGACTTGCCGAACCGGTTTTGATTTGTCCGGCGTTAGTAGCTACAGCGATATCTGCGATAGTGGCGTCTTCCGTTTCACCTGAGCGGTGCGAAGTTACGCTGGTGTAACCGTTGCGGTGAGCCATTTCGATAGCGTTCAACGTTTCGGTAAGCGTTCCGATTTGGTTTACTTTAATAAGGATGGAGTTCGCGCAGCCAGTTTTAATACCTTTTTCAAGGAAATCAACGTTAGTTACAAACAGGTCGTCGCCTACTAATTGACATCTGTCGCCGATTTTATCGGTCAGAAGTTTCCATCCGTCCCAGTCGCTTTCGTGCATACCGTCTTCGATGGAATCGATGGGGTATTTTGTGATCAGCTCTTCCAAGTAATCAACCTGCTCTTCGCGTGAACGTTTTTTGCCGTTTTCGCCTTCGAACAGAGCGTAATCGTAAACACCGTCTTTATAGAATTCAGATGCGGCGCAGTCAAGAGCGATTTTCACATCTTTTCCGGGTTCGTATCCGGCATTTTTGATGGCGGTTAGAATAGATTCCAACGCTTCTTCGGTTCCGCCTGCTAAATTTGGTGCAAAACCGCCTTCGTCGCCAACGGCTGTGCTAAGGCC
>CAKTUP010000027.1 GCA_934621705.1 uncultured Petrimonas sp. | reverse complement strand
GACAAATCAAGCGTAACCAGGTAAGTCCCGGCTTCGGTCACTTTAATGTTGTCTCCGCCATAACTCAGGTCTTGCAGATTGCCGCCCAGGTTTATGTCCCATCCGTTGTTGGCGCGGAATTTAAACTCATCGGCTTTCAATGTGGTTGTAACGGTCCAAACGTTGGTGGCAGGATTGTAAACCATAGGTGTGGAGTTATCCCAGCCGCCGGTAGTGGCGCTTCCGATTAGCCCCCAGTCGGTTTTCGTTAACGTATATGTATACGGCGAACCGGACAAATCGATATTAACTTTGTAAACGCCGGCTTCCGATACCGATAAATTATCGCCCGAGGTTGATAATGTACCGTCGCCACCATCGCCGTAGTTGGTGTTGTCCCAATTGGGCGCCGATGTGAATTTAAATTCAGTTGCTTCCTGGAAATTAACGTATCCTTCGTATTTGAAATCGAAGTTTTTGCTGTAAAGCGTTGGCGCGGCTCCCGGATTCCATCCCTGATATCCGCCTGGAACGTACAACGTAAGATTCATCTCTCCGATAATCTCGATGGTGTAGGTGTACTCCAACATATTCAGGTTAATTTTTACCCAACCGGGTTCGGTTACCCGCATAGCATCGCCGCCTATTACAAGTTCTCCTTCCAGTTCGGTATTTCCATCCACCGGATTACCGATTACTCCATCCCAAGAGGCTGCATCTTTGCTCGATTTCGGTACAATTTTGAAATATCCGTTTCCATCCGCGTCTAACATCGTTTTTACCAAAATGGAGAAATGCGGATCTTCATACACATCTTTGCCGCTGTGGCTGAATTTAAAATTGTCCAACCCTTCAATGTTCCAGCCGTTGAGATTGCCAATGATGTAGTATTCGGTTTCGATAACCATTCCTACCGGAGTAACCGTAACCGGGCCTAACACGGTGGGAGAGGAGAGTTGAGCGTTTACATTTCCATCTACCAAAACTGACGTTACGCGCAGGAACAGTTGACGTGCGTTTGGCGCTTTCCCGAAAAGAGTTTTAACGGCTTCGTTCAAATCGACAGCCGAAACCGATGCCTCGTTGTTCGCGCTCACGGATGAAAGTTGCACTATTTTGGTGAATTCTTTCGTGTCTGACGCTTCTATTTTGTATTTCAAATAAGCGCCTTCGGGCAACTGCGGCGTTGCAGTTGCTTTAACGGCTTCGAGAATTTTGGAACTTTCCAGGTCTTCGTTGGTGAGAACTACCGCCGAACCGAAAGCGGAACCGAGCGAAATAGTAAAACCATCGGCAGATTGTACGGGCCCCTGCTCATTTATGGTAGGCTCGGCTACGAATTGATTGGCATACGGATCGTCGCACGCTACAAAAGCTGCGCTTGCCAATAAAAGCGTGAACAGGCATATAATTGTTTTCTTCATCTTACTTTGCATGTTTAGGTTATTTCTTTATAAATGTGTATGAGCCGTCAATATCGTTGAAGAACACCATATACGTTCCGGCTTTGGCGGGAATATTCGAGCCGCCGGGCGTAGCCAATCCATACGGGAAAGTATTGTGTCCCCAGTTATCTCCCCAATCGCTGTTGTAGCGGAATTTACACTCGCTGTCTGACGCGAACGTGTATTCGGCATACCACATGTGGTTGTTCTTGTCTTGATATGCAGTCATCGCGATGTCGGGATTTCCGCCCCAATCGGTCATTGCGCCTACCATTCCCATATTGCTGTACAACTTGGGTGTAATTGCCGTATGTTCTATTTTGATGGAGTTGGAAATGCTGTTAAGTGTAACAGTATAATATCCGTCTTCGGGAACTTTGAAGTTTGCCGAGCCGCCGTCGTTGTGCACGGGGTTGTCGATTCCGTCGGCGTCTGCATTACCCCATTGTTCCGTCCATCCGCCGACAACGCCGATAACCTTGAACGATTTGGATGCTTCGAAATATCCGGTGTAAACGTAAATTCCTTGCCCTTCCGAATTATAAACGCTGCCTTCGGTAACGCTCATCGGAATTACACTGGAGCCAAGTCCGCCGACACTGTTATCCCAATCTGTATAACCGATAATATAATACGGTTTTAAATCAGGAATTTCGAAATAGGGTTTCAGGTTCTCAACAAAGTAAGGTAAAACGCTTAACTTTATCACATTAGAGTAAAGTGGCTTTACGGTGGGTTCCGAAATTAACGGTGTTTTGGTTGCGTTGCTTACCACGGCTTTCAGGCGTACGTAAACATCACGGGAAACACTTGGATTGGGCATTTCGCCTTCGTATAAATCAAACATCGCACGGTTCATTTCTCTTACGTTTATGTTTACCGTTTCTCCCTGAACGGATGACGGCAACTCCACGCTTCCGCTCATGTCTTGATTGAACGATACTTGCACGTAGTAGGTTGCCGCTGCCGTAAACCCGTAATCGGGCTGCGAAGTGGTGAGCGCGTCCATGCTCAAGGCATTGTTTGCGGCATCCAGCACATAAGTGTAGTTGGAATAGCGCGTTTGATTGAGCACATACGTCAGCGTTCCGTTTTCTGCCGCGGGATTGATAACGGGACCAATTTCTTCGTCGGCGCACGACGCGAAAATCCCCACCGCCAGCATCAATAACAGTATTTTGCTAATATTCTTCATATTTTGTGTCTTTATTTTTAGGCTGTTGGCTGTTGGCCTTTAATGTTGGCTGTGTGTTGACTATTTTCACTGCCTTGTTAATTACTAACCGCTAATCGCCAATTGATTAATATCCCGGGTTTTGAGTTAAGTTTGGATTGGAGTTCATATCGGTTGACGGAATGGGGAACAAATTGTAAATTTCGCTGAATTTCGTTCCCGTAGGGCTTCCGCCTTTCCAGTCCCAGTTGTAGTCGCCGCCACCGTAGTATCCGTAACGGATAAGGTCGGTGCGCCGTTGGCCTTCGAAATAAAATTCGCGGGCTTTTTCATCCAGAACCCTGTCTAAATCGATAGTAGTAAATGCCGGTGCATTGGCGCGGGCGCGCAAGGCATTCACTGCCGTGAGAGCTTCGTTGGTGCTGCCGCCGACGCGAAGGGTTGCTTCGGCAAAAGTCAGGTATGCTTCGGCAGCACGGAAGAAGGGAACATCCATGTCGGGAAATTGCGTGTCGCTGGGTGCAGCGCCGTCGGCGCGGGCGTTATTGTACTTCATTACGGAATATCCCTGTTTGAAGATTTCCACTTGCTGAATTTCCAATGTACGGTCGCCGGAGTCAATGAAGAACAAGGCTCTTTTGTCGGCTGCGCCTGTGGTTGTTGGGGTGAGTTTGGCGTTTTCCGGAATATTTCCATCGGGGAAGAATTTTTTCACCAACGCAGCGCGTGCACGGTTTCCGCCCCAACCTTCGGTAGAGCCCCAGTTGGGCATTCCGCTGGTTCGTGTGGATGCGATAAGGAACAACGATGAACCCCAGCTGCGGGTTTTAATTCCGTCGGCAGCGATGGGCAGAATTATTTCCTGCGTTGCTTTATTTACGGTAGATCCGCTGTTGTCGCCCATAAACAGGTGGGTGTATTCGGGATTTAATGTGTAGCCCGAATCCATAACGCGTTTAGCGTATGTGGCAGCTTCGCTCCATTTGGCGGTTCCGGTATAAACTTGTGCGTTGAGGTACAATCTCGATTTCAGAAGCCAGTTTGCGGCTTTGTCGGCACGATAATAAGGTGCTTGACGCGGTTCGTACATATCGGCTTCGCATTCGGTGAGTTCCTTCTCAATGTAATTGAACAATTCGGCACGTTGAATTTGTTGCGGCGCTTCGGTGGCAACCACTTCGGTAAACGGAACGTTTCCGAAGAAATCCATCAGGTAATAAAAGTTCAGGGCACGCATAAAACGAACTTCGGCTCGTTGTTTTACCGTTTTTTCATCGGTCATGCCTTCGGTTTGTTCCAAGAAATGGTTGCAGAGCGTTACGTTGAAATTGAAACGTCCGTAAACACCGGTAATCTGGTCGTGTGACGATGACCACCGGTTGAAGTTCATTTCCGGAATTCCCGGGTCGCCCCACGCGCAGATAGCTTCGTCGGTTGTCAGTTCATTCAGGTTCCAGATAAGACGAACGAATGCCGATGTGCCTTCGTCAATTCCGTCCACGTCGCCGCGTCCGGCAGGGCCTTCCTGTCCGGTGAGCGCCAGCGTTGCGTATATTTTTGCAAAAACGCCATCCTGTTCAAACGTTTGGGTAACGCTCGGGTCGATGGGTTCAACATCCAGATCGCCTATGCACGATGTGGAAAAGCCAACGACAAGCATTACGGAAAGAATGGCAGCTATAAATTTTATGTTTTTATTCTTCATAATAAACTGTTTTTTTTGATGTCATTAAATTAGAATGTCAGGCTTAATCCCATAATGGATGTCATTGGGCGCGGGTAAATATCGCGGTCGATACCGCCCCAAACTTCGGGGTCTAATCCTTTGTATTTCGTCCATACAAACGGGTTTTGAACCGTGAAGTAAAGACGTGCACTCGACAATCTTTCCGGTGCAAGATGCGTGAAGTTGTATCCCAGCGTGATGTTGTCCATACGCAGGAACGATGCGTTTTGCACGTACAAATCGGAGAAGTAATAGTTGGTTAATCCCACGAAATTGGTTTCCAAAGCCGATATCGGTTTGTTGGAGAAGAATCCCGATGTTGACCAAACGCCGCCGATTCCAATGTTGGCTCCACGCGATGCCACATCGTTATACACGTAGTTGCCTAAACTTGCACGCAAGGTAAAACTCAAATCCACGCGTTTATAGGAAAGTCTCGATGAAAGTCCCATCAAAACATCTGCAACCGGGCTGTGGAAGAAATAGCGGTCGTTGTCGTTGATGACACCGTCGCCGTTTCTGTCAACGAACAGTCCTTCGATGGGTTTTCCGCTGTTGTCGTACACTTGTTCGTACACGTAAAACGACGAAGCCGGAAATCCAACAGCGTGTGCCTGTACGTTGTTTCCGGTTCCCGATGAAATGCCGCCGGTTTCAACCACGTAGTCTTCGCGGTCGCCCGAAGTCAGTTTTGTGATTTCGTTGCTGTTGTATGTTACGTTGTAACCTAAATTCCAGGTAAGGTCGTTGGTTCGGATAACATCGCCGTTTACGGTAAATTCAACCCCGCTGTTGGTCATAGAACCGATGTTGCTTACCACGCGGTTTTTGAAGTTTGTACCGGCCGGAATTTCAATCACATTTATAAGATCCTTGGTATCTCTTTTATAATAATCAATGGCGCCGGTAATACGGTTGTTGAGAAATCCGAAATCCAGTCCGGCGTTATAGGTTGTGGTTTCTTCCCATTTCAGGTTTTTGTTGTAAGCGTCGGGACGGTAGGTTTTCACGTACTCATCGCCAATGGGATAGAAAGCGCCGTCGATATTTTCGGAATACACCGGAATGTATGGATAATCTCCTTGAAGGATGTTTTGCTGTCCGGTAATACCGTAACCCAAACGAAGTTTCAGGTCGGAAAACAATCGTTGTTCTTTCATAAACCCTTCTTCAACCATTTTCCATGCGAAAGCAAAAGATGGGAAAAGTCCCCAGCGGTGTTCTTTCGAGAAACGCGAGCTTCCGTCGTTTCTTACCGTTGCGGTAAACAAGTATTTGTTGGCTATGCCGTAGTTTAACCTTCCGAAGAAAGATACCAGGTAATTTTCGCTTTTCCACTCGCGTTTTATGGGCAGATAACCGTCAAGTCCGACATAATCGTTGTTCCCTTCACGATAAAAATGTTGCCATTCGTATCCGGCCATTAAATCCAGATTGTGCATATCGTTGAAGTTGTTCGCATATTGCATATAGTAATTCAACGATTTGTTGGTTTTGTAAATTTTTTCCCAACCGGTGCGGCCGTGTGGGTGATCTTGTGCGTTGGTTTTTTCAACATATAAGTCTTGTTTTCCGTCGGAAAGGTCAATGCCCAATCCCAGGTGTGCGCGAAGTTCGGGCAAGAAATGGAACCGGTAGTCTAAATCGGCGCTTCCAATGAAGTTTTTGGCAGCCGATGTTTCGTTTTTAAGATATAGCGAAGCTAACGGGTTTCTTACCGCAAGTGTGTTGAAATTGTTCTGACTAACGCCGTTTTCTTCGGTAGTAGTGTACCATTGAAAGTATCCGCCGAAAAGATTTTTATGCACGGCTTCGTTGGACATAACCGGCTGAGTGGGATCCATAGCTGCGGCAGAACCTACGGCGCCCGTGTCGGCAAACCGGTTGGTTACGTACATTCCCTTCGCGTTCAGGTTCACTCTCAGGTGGTCGTCAAACAAAGACGGGCTTAGGTTCACCGCACCTGTCAAACGGTTAAATTCCGATGTTCTCAGAATACCGTTCTGGTGCGTGTAGCCCACCGATGCCCGGTAGGGCATATTTTTCAGTCCGCCCAAAACGCTGATGTTGTGGTCTGTACTGGCTGCCACCTGATAGATCTTGCTTTGCCAGTCGGTGTCGGCATTGCCGAGTTTGCTTACAGCTTCATCGTTTACTCCGCCGTACAAGTCTTTCACATAGCTGCGGAATTGGTCGGCCGACCAAACATCGATTGTTTTTTTAACGTTGCTGATAGACATATTGCCTTCGTAAGACACTACCGGTTTGCTTCCGGCACGTCCTTTTTTGGTGGTAATAATGATAACGCCGTTTGATGCACGTGATCCGTAAATCGCAGTAGCAGATGCGTCTTTTAAAACCGTAAAAGTTTCAATGTCATTCGGGTTTACCATACTCAACGGGTTGGCAACGCCTTTGATTCCGTCGTTATCCATAGCCAGTCCATCGATAACGATGAGCGGATCGTTACTTGCCGATAGCGAAGATCCACCGCGTATGCGGATTGTTGCACCGCCACCTGGCGTTCCGCCACCCGATACCACGTTTACACCGGCAATTTTTCCCGTCATCATATCCTGGGCGTTGGTTACAAGCCCTTTGTTGATGTTGTCCGGCTTAATAGCTGTAACCGATCCGGTTGCATCGTCTTTCCGTACGGTTCCATAACCAATTACTACCACTTCATCCAATAGTTCCGTGTCTTCTTCCATTACGATGTTTAAATTCGTTTGGTTGTTGATGGAAATGGTTTGCGGCCTGTAACCGATGTAACTGATTTCCAGTACTCCGTTTGCAGGAGCCTGAAGTGCGAAGTTTCCATCATAGTCGGTTACGGTACCTGTGCCCGTTCCCTGTAAAAGAATGTTAGCGCCGATAATCGGTTCGCCAACCACATCTTTTACCGTTCCCCGCACATTTATCGGAGATTGGGCAACCGCCGAAAACGTCATTAGCACTCCTAATAGTGCCATTAAGAATGCTTTCATACTTTTTTTGAAATTTAAATACATGTTTGTTAACGTTGTAAGATTAACTGATTTATAATTATTTACTCTCTATTAATTTTCACAGAATTACATTAAATATGAATAAATGAAGGCATATGTGTTTTCATTTATTTATATTCATACCCACTTTTGATACAAAAATAGCCTTAATGCAAAAGATTGCATAAAAAAACAGCCGCTTTAACTGTTTTTAGCCGTGCAAACGATTGCATTTTTAAGTGTAAAAAATAAACTATCAGGGAGTTGCGGGACGCGGGTTGCGAGGTGGTGGCAGGGTTGTTAAGCTGAGTGGTATGTTATTCAAAAACTCCCCAACCTTAAAGTCCTTTAATGATAAGGCCAAAAAACGCGCAAAGCGGCTTCAAGCCGCTTTGCGCGTAGGGTTCGAGCCGCAATGCGGCAAGTTTATTGTTTTTTCTTTTTGGTTCTTCGGATTAAATTTTTGCTTTTTCCGGAAATGGCTCTCCTTAATTTAATAAGAAACCGCTTGCTCGGGTTCGATTTGATGTAAGATTCTATATGCCGTTGCTTTTTTTCTTCCAGAATCTGGTTGATTTCGATAAGGATGCCCGATTCTTCCACATCACCAAACTCGTCGTTAATGGAAGTTCCGAAAAAGCGCATATAGGGCGACAAGCCCATGTAGGCGTTGATAAGCGGTGGAATATTCAACCCGAAACTGCGCACTTCCTTGTTCAGCACCTTGTAGTCGTCCTTGAAGTTTTTCCCTTTAAACAAGTGTTTCATTTTGGCTATGTCGGTATCGGTAACGAGTTGACTGATTGGGGTTACCAGTTTGTCGCGATCGGGAAAATGCAGGTGCATAAAATACAAGATCATGTTTCGTGCTTCCTTGTTGTAGGTGCCGTACATGGTTACTTTCCCGAAAAAATATTTCATCGACGGATCAATAACGGTGAGCGCTCCAAGGCCGTCCCACAGGTTATCGAGTGCGAAAATCCCTTTTCGGCTGTGCAGCGTGGATTGATAATCGAGCGATACGAACGAGCGTCCCAATTCTACCGTGTAAGGCAGGTAATTCTGAATGAAATTATCGGAAAAATTCAACAAATGAGCAGTGGCCAGCATCGGTTTTCCGTTTTCGTCAAAATCCACGTTTTTGCCCATTATAAAGCGGTATCCGCCCAAAATATCTTCTTTTTCCGGATCCCAAACAATGAGTTGGTGATAAGGATGCTCCATCACGTCGTATTTGTCGATATCGGCTTCCAGTCCCGTTCCGCCGCCGTAGTGGCGAAAAGCTATTTCGCGCAAACGCCCCACTTCACGCATCAAATTGGGCGAATCGTGAGCGGTGAAAATATAAATTTCGTTATCGGCTTTGTTGGTGGTGCGTAATCTTTTTCCTACGGTTAGTTCATTCTTAATAAGGTTTTTATCAACTGGATCGATGATTTTTTCCATACTTAGTTATTCTCTTTTTTGGGTAAATTGTACACGATGGTTTTTATTTCTTCAGCCCATTGCGCGTGACTTTTTGATCTGTCGAGCGACTGCCACGCGATTGGTTTTCCAAACGTGATGTGAAATGTTTGGTTTTTATTTTTGAACATTTCGCCGGGCAGGTAAATGAGTTCCGCGTTGAACTTAATTCCCAGCTTTTTGCGCAAATTGGCGATGTTGTAGAAGAAATTCGAATTTTTGGCTTCGAAGTGAACCGGGATGATATCTCTCTTATATTCAATGGCTTTCATGACGAAGCTTTTCATCCAGTCCAGATCTCGAATTTTACCGCCTTGTTTTCTGGAGCACAATCCGGCGGGAAATGTAATGATTTGATTTTCCGATGCGTAGGCTTCGTTTATGGCCGCTGCCGACAGTTTTGCCTGCGAACCGTATTTGTTGATCGGGACAAAAATGGTCTCCAAATTCTTGATATTCAGTAACACATCGTTAACTAAATATCTTATTTTTCCATTATATTTTTCACCCAAAACTGCCGAAAGGCAAATGCCGTCGAGCCCGCCCAGCGGATGGTTGGAGGCAAAAACAAATTTTCCTTCTTCGGGAATATTCTCTTCGCCGTGGATTTTCAGGGTCAATTGAAATTCCTTATCCACCAGCGCCTGCATAAAATCTACGCCCAGTTTGTCGTGGTTGCGCTCGATAATCGCGTTCAATTCATCCTGCCAGATGGTGCGCTTTAAATAATTGATGGCAAACTTGGGAATTTTATTGTAGTGCTTTTTCGCTTTCGCGCGCAAAACACCGTCGATATCTAATTTGAAATCAGTTTTTTCTGACATAATGACTTTCCTATGAAGCGCAAAAATACGAAATATTTAAGAAAAAAGGACAAGCAACTTCCATTTATTTGAAACAGCAGAAAAAATCCACAATTTTATTTCGGCTGGGATCTTCATAAATAAATAATAATCAGATAAATAAACGCCTGTTGATAACTTTTTGAAAAATTTTGTGTGGAAAAGTGGGGGAAAGTGGAATTATTTTGTAATTTTACCGCAAAAATCAAAGAATTAGGATAATAGTGTTGCAATTTTTGGGAAATATTGAAGCAAAGGCCGATGCAAAAGGGCGGATTTTCGTTCCGGCAGCTTTTCGTAAGCGTCTGCAGGGCGCCAACGAAGAGTTTTTGGTGCTTCGCAAAGATATTTTTCAGGATTGCCTGGTGCTTTATCCGGGAACGGTTTGGGAGAACGAAATCGAAACGCTGCGCGCCCGTCTCAACAAGTGGAACAAGGAGCAGCAACAAGTGTTCCGCCAGTTCGTTCTCGATGCGGAACGCATAGAAATGGACGCCAGCGGTCGGATTCTGATCCCGAAGCGATATATGCAACTGGTTGATATCGATACAGATGTTCGTTTTCTGGGCGTGGACGATACTATTGAGATATGGGCAAAAGAAAAACTGGAAAAACCGTTGGTGGATCCCGACGATTTTTCTACGCAGCTTCAACGCCTGATGGAATAAATCCCAAATCCCAAATCGTAAATCGTAAATCCCATATGGCTGACTATCACATTCCTGCATTACTCCACGAAAGTGTAAACGGGTTGAATATTCGTCCCGACGGGGTTTATGTCGATGTAACGTTCGGCGGCGGTGGGCACTCGAAAGAAATACTTAACCGATTGGGAAAGAAGGGAAAACTGCTTGCCTTCGACCAGGATGACGATGCTTACCAAAACATTATCCGGGACCCGAGATTCATTTTTGTTAAAAGCAATTTTCGTTTTTTGAAAAATTTCCTGCGCTATCATCAGGTGGATGAAGTGGACGGGATTTTGGCCGATCTGGGCGTTTCGTCGCATCACTTCGATGATTCGGAACGGGGATTTTCCTTTCGTTTGCCGGGCGATTTGGATATGCGGATGAACCGCCTGGCAAAAAAAACGGCTGCCGATGTACTGAATGAATATCCTGTGGAAAAACTATCGGATATTTTTTTCTTTTATGGGGAGCTGAAAGCGGCGCGAAAAATTGCATCAGCGGTTTCAGTTTTCCGCCAATCGAAAAAAATAGATTCCATTTCCGATTTTGTGGAAATAATGAAACCGTTCGCGTTTCGCGAAAAGGAAAACAAAACCCTTGCGCAGGCATTTCAGGCGTTGCGCATTGAGGTGAACGATGAGTTGAAAGCGTTGGAAGAAATGCTTGCGCAAGGGTTGCAGATGTTGAAACCCGGCGGACGATTCAGTGTGATTTCGTACCATTCGCTGGAAGACCGGTTGGTGAAGAATTTTTTCAGAACCGGAAATTTTGAGGGAAATATCGTTAAGGATTTCTTCGGAAATGTGGAAACTCCGTTTGAATTGATTAACCGGAAGGTGATTGTTCCAACGGAAGAAGAACAAGTGAATAACCCGCGGTCGAGAAGTGCAAAACTTCGCGTAGCGGAAAAATTGTAGAGATGTGGCATGCCACGTCTCTACATTGCGCGAAAAAAATATGAAACTGAAATTCAACAACATCCGGAAATCATTCGTACACGTTTTCGGCGGAAATGTTCTCACGGAGAATTTTTTTGCTAAAAACCTGATGTTCATCGTCATTCTGGTGATAATAATGATTTTATTCATAAGTCATCGTTACACTGTTATTCAGCGAATTGCAGAAATGGAGCGGTTGAAAGTGGAACTGAAAGACGCCAAATACGAATCGCTCGATATCTCGTCCGATCTAACCGAAGCCAGCCGTCAAAGCCAAATCGAGAAACGGGTAGAGCAATCGGATTTAGGATTAAAAGTAACTACCGAACCGGTTTATCGCATTCAGAAAGGAAAAAAATAAGATGGGAAAAAAAGCCGATGAAAATAAAAAAGCAATTTTAGGCCGTTACGGCTTAATTGTGTCGTTTCTGTTGCTGTTCTGCATTTTGATTGTCTTTTCGGCCGGGAAAATCGCTTTTTCATCCGAAGGGAGAAAATGGCGCGAAGTGGGCGAGAAAGAAACCATTATAAAGGATAGAATTATTCTTCCCAAACGCGGAAATATTTATACTTACGACGGTAAATTGCTGGCAACCAGCGAGCCGCTATACAGTATCTACATGGATTTTTGGGCGGAAGGCCTAAAAGAAGATACGCTGATGAAATACGTTGGCGATCTTTCTGTCGCACTTTCCAAAAAATTCCCCGACCGCACCGCCGCGCAATACAAAACCGTAATTCTAAACGGTTGGAAAATGCGCGAGAACGAAGAGCAGCAGATAAAAAACAACGCAGCGCGCGGAATCGACAAAAAAGTCACGCTCAAATCGCGCTACGTTCGCATCCTGCGACCGGATATTTCGTATGTCGATTTAAAGGAAATCCGCACGTATCCGTTTCTTAATCAGCGTTCCAACCGAAGCGGATTGATCGCCGAAGAAAAAAACGCGCGCAAACGTCCGTTCGGCAATTTAGCTAACCGAACCGTGGGAAATGTGTATAAAGACCTGGAGAAAGGCGGCGCCAGCGGACTGGAAATGAGGTTCGATTCGCTCTTACGTGGAGTTGAAGGTGTGAAAAGCCGCCAAAAAATACAAGGCCGCTGGACAGATATTGAAGAAATTGCTGCCAAAGACGGATACGATATCGTTACCACACTCGATGCCGATATTCAGGATATTACCGAACGGGCGCTACGCGCTAAGCTCGAAGAAACTTCTGCCGAGTCGGGAACGGCAATAATTATGGAAACCAAAACCGGCGAAATTAAAGGCATAGCCAATCTCGACCGGATGAGCAACGGAAATTATGCCGAGGGCAATCCCAACGCGTTTTCGTACATGAACGAGCCGGGATCCACGTTTAAAACCGTAACGGTTATGGTGGCTCTCGATGACGGACTGATTACGCCCACCGATTCGTTTCACGTGGGCAACGGTTTGTATCAATACAACGGAAAATGGGTGCGCGACCACTATTGGCGCCAAGGCCGCGACCGCGGTTACCTTACCGTTACCGAAGGCATGGAAGTCTCTTCAAACGTGGTGATGAGCAAAATCGTATTGAAAGCCTACGGCGATAATCCTACCAAATTTGTGAAAGGAATCGATAAAATCGGCCTGCGCAAACGACTCACGTGGGATGTCCCATTGAACGGAATTGAGGGGACTTCTTCCATCAGAATGCCCGACGATAAAGTGAATTACTGGTCGAAAACCACGCTGCCGTGGATGTCTTTCGGTTACGAATCGCGCGTTCCGCCCATTTACATATTGATGTTTTACAACGGAATTGCCAACGGCGGCAAAATGATAAAGCCGTTTATCGCCAAAACGCTGTTGAAGGACGGAAAAGTGGTGCAAAAATATCAGGCCGAAGTTGTTAGCGAAAAAATGTGCAAAGACACTACCTTGGCTCAAATTCAGGATATGCTGGTGGGTGTTATCGAAAACGGAACGGCAAAAGTAGTAAAATCCGATCATTTTTCCATTGCCGGAAAAACCGGAACGGCGCAAATTGCCAGCGGTGGCGGCTACGGCGGTTATTATGTTTCGTTTTGCGGATATTTTCCCGTCGAAGATCCGAAATACACGATTTTTGTAGGCATCAGAAAACCGCAAGGCGTGCCGTCGGGTGGCGGGCAAGCCGGTATGGTTTTTAAGAATATTGCCGAACAAACGTTTGTCAAACGAACGGAACTCAAACCCGATGAGGCGAAAATTGATTCCACGCTGCAGAAAATGCCCGCCATTAAAAACGGCAACTGGGAAAACAGCCACGCGGTGTTATCGATGCTGAATTTCAAAACCGGCCGCACCGATACCGCTTCCGATTGGATGAGCGTGAAATTAGACAGCGCCGCTTATCAGCCGAAGGCTTTGGCTATGAAAGGCAGTGGCGTACCCGATGTGTTGGGAATGGGCGCGCGAGATGCGGTATATTTGCTGGAGAAATCGGGATTGCGGGTAAATCTTACCGGTTCCGGCAAAGTGGTTTCGCAATCGTTCGCTCCGGAAAGTAAGCTGGTGAGAGGGACGACTATTAGTATAACGCTGCGTTGACGAGGTGCGAGGTTGGTGTTGCAACATTCACAGTCAGCCATCAACCTTAAAGTCGTTATCCGTCCTTAAACTCCCTGTATGATACAACAATACAACTAAAAAACAAAATATGCAACTAAGTAAACTCATAGAAAACTGTAAAATCGTAGCCATTTATGGTGAAAAAGATGTGGATGTTGAAAGCATTGCTTCCGATTCCCGCCAGGTGCAGCGCGGCTCGCTTTTTATCGCGGTGGAAGGCATCAATACAGACGGACACGATTATATCGCCAAAGCCATTGAACAGGATGTGCGGGTGGTGGTTTACGACAAACCGATGTTCGAAGAATATTTTTCGCGGGTTACTTACGTTCAGGTGGAAAACTCCGCTATCGCGCTGACGCAAATCGCTTCCGCGTGGTTTGGAAATCCGTCGGAACAATTGAAGTTGGTTGGCGTAACCGGCACAAACGGTAAAACCACTATCGCCACACTATTACACAACATGTTTCGGAAACTGGGTTACGGCGTGGGATTGCTCTCCACTGTTGCCAATTACGTAAACGATGATGTTTTTCCCACCACACACACCACGCTCGACCCCATTACCCTTAATTCATTTCTGCGAAAAATGGTCGATGCCGGTTGCGAATACGCTTTTATGGAAGTGAGTTCACACGCTCTTCATCAAAAACGGGTACACGGATTGAAATTCGAGGGTGGAGTTTACACCAATCTCACACAAGATCATTTGGATTACCACAAAAATATGCTGGAGTATCGAAACGTGAAAAAATCGTTTTTCGATTCGCTGCCCGAAACCGCTTTCGCCCTTACCAACACCGACGACAAAAACGGGCCGGTAATGCTGCAAAACACCAAGGCCCGAAAATATACTTACTCCGTAAAGGGATTAGCGGATTTTAAAGCCCGCATTTTCGAAAAACATTTCGATGGAACGGAAATTGAAATAAACGGACAGCAGCTTATCGTGCAGTTCGTAGGCGTTTTCAATGTGTATAATCTGTTGGCGGTTTACGGTGCATCGGTTTTGCTGGGACAACCGCAAGACGAAGTATTGAGAATTCTATCGCTGTTGAAACCCGTTGCCGGACGTTTTCAAACCATTCGTTCGCCCAAGAATTTCACGGCTATTGTCGATTATGCCCACACGCCCGACGCGCTTACCAACGTGCTCAACGCCATTCACGAAGTGCTCGACCGCAAAGGCCATATAATTACGGTGGTGGGTTGCGGCGGCAACCGCGACCGCACCAAACGCCCCATCATGGCGCGCGAAGCCGTTGAATTGAGCGACAAAGTGATTCTCACGTCCGACAATCCCCGGTTCGAAGAACCCCAGGATATTATCGACGATATGATCGCCGGATTGGACGGCGAACAACGCCGCACCACACTTTCTATCGTTGATCGTCGCGAAGCGATAAAAACCGCCTGCACACTGGCAAATCCGGGCGATGTTATTCTCGTTGCCGGAAAAGGGCACGAAGATTATCAGGAAGTGAAAGGTGTGAAACATCATTTTGATGATAAGGAAGTTGTTGAAGAAATGTTTGATGTTTAACGTTTAAAGTTCAAAAATCGTAAATCGTAAATCGTAAATCGTAAATAAAAATGCTCTACTATCTCTTTCAATACTTAGACAAACTCGATTTTCCAGGCGCCGGAATGTTCCAATACGTTACGTTTCGCGCAGCAATAGCGGCATTGATAGCGCTGCTCTTCGGCGTATTTGTTGGCCGAAAAATTATCAATCGTTTGCAAAAAAGACAGATTGGCGAAACCATCCGTAATCTCGATTTGGAAGGCCAGTACAGCAAACGCGGCACACCCACCATGGGCGGCGTGATCATTATTCTGTCGATTTTGGTTTCGATTCTGCTGATGGGGAAACTGGAAAACATCTACATCATTCTCATGATCATAAGCACGATTTGGCTTGGCGCACTGGGTTTCGCGGATGATTATATCAAGGTTTTCAAAAAAGACAAGGAAGGGTTGAAAGGCAAATTCAAGATAATAGCCCAGGTGGGATTGGGATTAATTGTGGGGTTGACCATGTATTTGAGTACCGATATTGTTTCGCGCGAAAATATTGAAGTGCGGGTAAACAACGTTATCGAAGAAGTACATTTTACCGAGCAGGATGTAAAAACCACCAAAACCACCATCCCGTTTATGAAGAACAATAATTTCGATTACCGTTCGCTGGTCTCGTGGATGGGCGATTTTGCCGACACCGCCGTCTGGGTGGTTTTCGTTATAGCCGTAATTCTTATCATAACGGCGGTCTCCAATAGCGCCAACCTCACGGATGGATTAGACGGGCTGGCATCCGGCTCGTCGGCGGTTATTGGTGTGGCATTGGGACTGTTGGCATACGTGTCGGGACGTGTCGATTTCGCGTCCTATCTCAATATAATGTATATTCCCGGCAGCGACGAACTGATGGTTTTTGCCGCGGCGTTCGTGGGAGCCACCGTCGGTTTTCTGTGGTACAACGCCTATCCGGCACAGATTTTTATGGGCGATACGGGCAGCCTCACGCTGGGCGGGCTTATCGGCGTGTTTGCCGTGCTTATTCACAAAGAATTGTTGTTGCCCATTTTGTGCGGCGTGTTTTTTGTGGAAGCGCTTTCGGTAATTCTGCAAGTCACATATTTTAAATACACGAAAAAGAAACTCGGTGTGGGCAAACGAATTTTCAAAATGACTCCCTTGCATCATCATTTTCAGAAAGCCGGAAACGCGGGAATCGATGCCCTCATTCAAAAACCGCTTATCCCCATTACCGAACCCAAATTGGTTTCGCGCTTCTGGCTCATTGGAATGATTTTGGCGGTGGTGGCGGTAGCGACGTTGAAGATGAGGTAAAAGCCCCACCCGGCCTCCCCTGAAGGGGAGGAGATGGCGGGCTGTAAATATTAATAGTAAAGCGAAAACGCAAAGAAATGTCAGATAACAATCATAGTACGGCTTCCTTAACCCCCCTTGGGGGGGCAGGGGGGCTGGTAATCCTGGGCGGCGGCGAATCCGGCATCGGTTCCGCCATTCTTGCCAAAGCAAAAGGGATGAATGTTTTTCTCTCCGATAGCGGAACGCTGAAAGACGAGCACCGGCAAACGCTTATTGATTACGGAATAGATTTTGAGGAAGGTAGGCATACCGAAGAGAAAATCCTATTGGCAACGGAGGTGGTGAAAAGTCCGGGAA
>CAKTUP010000026.1 GCA_934621705.1 uncultured Petrimonas sp. | reverse complement strand
GATTTGTCAATCTATGTAATGCGCTCTCTTGGTATTCCTGTAGGTACTGATATGGTTCTGCAAAGTCCTGATCAGGCAAATCGCCATTTTTGGAGTTTTGTTCTTGACAATAATGGTAAAACAGTCGAATTTACATTATGGGAAGAACCACCCATTCCTGACTACAACATTGAGTTAGAAAAAAAAAGAGGAAAAGTATACAGAAACGATTTTAGTTATAAAAAAGAAAAAATTAAATTGGTGCAAAAAGAAAAAAGAATACCGGGTTTATTATCTAAAATAAACTTGAAAGATGTTTCTGAACAATATTTTGAAGGAAATGAAATATTTTTTGAGAAAAATGAACTTGACAACAAAGAAAGTGAAGTTGTGTATCTGTGTGTTTTCGATATTAATGGGTGGATTCCTGTGGCTTGGGGAAATATTTCTAAAGGTAAGTTATCATTAAAGAATATAGAGGATAACGTTTTATTTTCTTTGTGCTCATTTATTTCAGGGAAGTTACAGTCGGTTTATTACCCTTTCATTATAAATAAAAATAATTCTAAAGTATACTTTATCCCATCTTCAGAAAAGCAATCAATCTATCTTGAACGAAAGTATACTATGAAATTTATGCAAGAGCATATGAAACGTTTTAAAGGTGGAATATTTGAAGTTGCAAATAATTCTTATTTTACTGGATCTGAAATTTTATATACAATTGACAATATTTCTCACCCAAAGTATTATACTATTGACGTGAGTGTGAAGAATCCTTATCGTTATATTCGGTATTTTTCTCCGGATAATTCATTATGTAATATAGCTGAATTAAGTTTTTACGATGAAAAGGATGAAGAAATTAGAGGTGGTGTTATAGGTTCTGATGGTTCAATATTTAATGAAGGAAGATTGAATAAGTATGCAGTTTTTGATAAAGATCCTCTGACTTTTTTTAATGCGCCCGAGTTAACGGGAATGTGGGTTGGTATGGATTTTGAACAACCGAAAAAAATAAGCAAAGTAATATTCCTACCTAGGAATGATGACAATTTTATCAAAGAAGGAGAAATATACGAACTTTTCTATGCTGACAAATCTGAATGGAAATCATTAGGAACAAAAATAGGAACATCATTACAAGTTTTGTGTTACGAGAATGTTCCGAAAAACGCATTATTTTGGCTTAGAAATCTGACAAAGGGAAAAGAAGAACGTCCTTTCAGTTATGAGAATAACCAACAAAATTGGTGGTGATAAACCCTCTATGTCAAACTAACTATAAAGGTCTCTCTTTATTACACATATTATTAGTAATATTGATTCGTCTTGATATTTATCAATAACGGAAGAAAAATAAAAATCCCCACAATCGACATCGCCAAACCGCCGATAGTCCCTGCCGCCAGCGGAAACCAAAACGCTTCTTTGGTTGTCCCTACCATAAACGGAATAAAGCCCAGCATGGTGGAAACCACCGTAAGGAAAATGGGGATGATTTTCGAGTTCCACGCCTTGATGTAGGCTTTCAGCGACGAAAGTCCGGGACGTTTTCGCCGAATCAGGTTGTAGTCGTTCAGGATATAGATGCTGGCGTTCACGGTAATGCCCGAAAGCAGGATAAACGACGCAAAACCGCCCTGGTCGAAATTCAGCTTAAACCAGTAAAACGTGAGAAATACCCCGATAAACGACACCGGAATCACAAAAATTACCGCCAACGGCTGTTTTATCGAGTTGAACAGTACGGTAGTGGTAAAGAAAATAATCACAATAAGCAAACCGATAAGCCAATACTGTTTGTTGTCTTTCTTTCCCCATCCCCAACCGCTCTCTTCCTTTTCGGCGGTGTAGCCCATGGGCAGGATATCGTTGATGCCTTTCACTTCGCGGTCGAGCACACGCCCCGCCTGCGTATTGGCGCCGATGTAATCGAACTGCAACGCCAACCGGTACTGCTGGTTCTCCTTACCCACTTCCTGCGGCGCCTGCTCTTTGGAGATATCCGCCAACTCGTCCAACCGATACATCCTGTTTCCCAAGTTGTGCGCCATGTATTGTAACGCCCAAATGTCGTAATCTTTGCTTTGGCGGCTTGCCAGCTTGATGTCTTCGCGCTCGCCGTCGATAATCAGCGAACCCGCCCACACGTCTTTAGCAAAAACAGGCTGCAACGAAGCAAACAATTCGCCCGGCATAAAACCTTCGGAAGCCAGCCGCTGCTTGTTCAAATCGAACGAAAACTCGCGGTAATCGTCTTTGTACCACGAGAAATTGGAATTTATCAGTACTTCCTTGATACGCCGGTACGTCAGCAACCGGTTTTTGAGCGTATCCGCCCACGCCGTCAATTCGTCGTAGTTGTAGCCGTAGAGTTTCACGCGATAACTTCCGGCAAATTCGGTCACGTCGTTGCTGAATCCCTGGTCCTGCAAACCATACACGCCCCAGCTTCCGCCGCCCAATTCCAACGCTTTGGTAATAACGCTGCTTTTGAGTTGGTACGGAAAACCGCTCCGTTCCGACTCTTTATTGAAAAATACCCGGATGGATGCCCTTCGCGCGTTGGGAATATCGGTCTGAAACTGGCGAATTTCGGAGAAGCCGCTCAGGTAGCGCTCCATCTTTTCGATAAGCGCGTTCATCTGGGGCAGCGTGGTTCCGTTGGGCATGGAGGCGGTAATGGTCAGCACCACTTCTTCGCTGCGGGTAAAATAACTGCCCTGATACACCTTTTCGGAAAACAGACGCCACGCTCCGCCCAAGGCTTTATTTACAACGGGTTTTACTTTCTCTTTGTAGGTGGAGTTATCGAAAATCTTGTTGTACCGTTCGGCAAATTTGGTTTCTTTCTCGATTTTGTCGGGAAGCAGGAAAACGGGTAAGCCGAACAAGAGGACTATAGCCGTAAACGGTATCCATTTGTATCTTGAAAGGATGCGTATCATTCCGCCGTAAAAGCGGTTGAAATAAACAGTCAGACGGCGAGGACGGACGGGAAGGCGGCGTAACAAGCCCCGCCTTTTCATCGGTTTGCGTTTTTTCAGCTTGATTTTCTCTACCATGGCCGGAACGAAAAACAGCGCTACCGCCAACGAAACCGACAGGTTAATCATCACCACGGCAGCGAAATCCTGTAGATTTAACCGTATCTTTTCGTCCAGAAAGAAAATGATGGACAACGCCCCCACCGTGGTCATTGTTGCCGCCAGAATGGGCATAAAGGCGTTGCGGTTTTGGCGGTGCATCAGGTGGTCGGTCATGATGATGGTGTTGTCGATAATCAGGCTCAAGGAAATAGTAATGCCCGCCAACGAATAAAGCTGTATCTCCAGTCCGAACAGGTAATAGAAAATCACGGCAACGGCGAGGTTGATGGCCAGCGTAACAGTAATGAGAAACAGGTAACGCACGTTGCGCGTAATGAGCAACACAAAAAGCAAGAGAATCAATACTGTTAATCCGCTTCGCAGGTAAATCTTGTTCAGTTCGGCGTGGATATATTCGGTGGCATCGTAGCTGTTGTGTATTTCGTAACCGGGGGGAAGCGCACGGCGGATTTCGTCAATGGCTTCGTGCACCTGTTTGCTCAACCGCAGTTGGTTGGCGGTTTCTTCCGCCGTAAGCGAGAGGTAGATGGAATTAAGCCCGTTGATGCGGTAATGGCTTTGGGGCGACTGCTCGGTATGCACCACTTTTACCAATTGGTCTAAGCGGATAAGCGCGCCGTCGCGGTTCTTCACGGTAATAGCGGAAGCGTCGAAGGCGTTGTTATCGCCGCCCGAAACCAGCATAACGCGCATCCACGAGGGCGTGTGGTTTTCGTTTCGCGTTTCCGCCATTCCCAGAAAATCGGTGGAATAGTACATCGAAACGGCTTGTTGAATGTCGTTTACCGTTACGCCGAGGGCTTGCAGTTGGTCGTTATCGTAGGTTAATTGCCATTCCAGTGGCGTTGCCCCCCGAACGTCTATTTTATAAATTCCGGCGATATCACTAAGTTGCTGCTTGATGGTGTTTTCGGTGTATTTTTGGATAACGATGGGCGTGGCGGCCGAATTAACAGTAAAGGTCATAAACGGGCGTGATGCATTTTCGTCCGGACGGCGAACGGAGATGTAGGGATATGATACTTCGCGCGATAAATCGTTCCACGTCTGGCGAACGATGGTGGATGCTTCGAAGCGGGCGGCATCCACGGGTGTGTGCTTGTCGAGTTCGAGGGTGATGTTTCCCCAGCCGTTCCCCGATGTGGAGTAAATGTTTTTTACGCCGCCGATGCGCGCCAGCATCGATTCCAGTTTCGATGTGGCTTCCATCTCCACGATGCGGGCGGAGTTGCCGGGCATAGAGAAATAGACGGTCAAACTCGGCAAGGTGCGTGAGGGCGCCAGCTTTATCGGCAAGAGCGGAATAAGAGCAATACCCATCATCGCGATGCTAAGAAAAGCAACGATGACGGTAAAGGAGGATATGCTGTTTTTGTTGTTCACTTCGTATTATTTTGCTTCGCTGTAATTCCATGGTAATTCGCTACGTGTTATTCAATAGATATTGGTTGTGGCGTTGAACAATTCACCAACACGACGAATTACTACTGAATAACCACCGAATTACTACTGAATATCATTGAAGTTTACTTCAATCGGTTTGTTTTTTTCAAAATCATACAACGTGAGTTTGCGCAGTTTGAAATAACTCTGCCAATAGTTCCGCAAGGCGGAAATGTAGTTGCGTTGCGCTTCCTGGCGGCGGTTGGTGGACAGCGTGAGGCTGTTGATATCTGCTTTACCGATGATAAACCGCTCCTGCGTTTGTTCGTACGCCACTTTGGCGAGTTCCATCGCTTCTTCGGCGCTGCGAATCATTTGTTGTTGCACCGAGAAATCGCCTACCGTCATTATTACGTCTTCTTCCAATCGGATTTCGCTTTCCTGTGCCGTCAGCTGCGTGATGTTGAGGTTGTTTTTCGCCATGTTGTAACGCCCTTTGCGTACGCCCCAATCTACCAGTGGGATGGTAAGCGTCAGTCCCAGAATGTCTTGCTGTAACGGATTGCGGTACACGTCGCGAAAGGTGGGCGCTATCTGGTTGAATCCCACGCTGGCCGAAAGTCCCGCGCTGAACAGCGATTCGCGTCGGGTGCGGTCGAGCGTTTGCTGCGATTCCAATATCCGTTGCTTATGTTCAAGATACTGTGGATTGTTCTCTTTGGCAAACATCAGCGCGTCGTCCACGCTGACGAAAACATCTTGGGGATAATCGGGCAATTGCAGCGTGATTTTCGTGTTCTTGTCCAGATTGAGATAAGCTGCCAAGGCGAACATCGCCCGTTTCAACCGCAGTTCAGCATTTTGAAGTGAGTTTTGGGCGTTTACGCGGTCGAGTTTTAGCGTGAGCAATTCCGATTGCCCGATGGAGGCGATTTTGTGCTTCTCTTCGCCAATTTGATACAGTCGTTCGGAGTTTTGGCGGTTTTCCCGTGCTAAACGGTGTTCGGCTTGTGCCATCGCCAAATCGAAGAAATAGCCCGACGCCGTTTCTGCCGTGGTTTCCAAGTTGGAGATTAACTCCTTTTGCGCCCTTTCGAATTTGAGCGGTTCGATTTTCTTTTCCCACTTGAAACGGTTGTAACCCAACAACTCCTGCCTATAACCGATGCGGATGGGCACGCTGTTGAACTGACTGCGTGCCTGGTCGCCGAAGTTGCGGATGTATCCCAATTCGGTATCTACGAAAAACGTTCCGCCCGTGAGGTCGAAGTTTTGCTGTGCCGCAAGGTTTCCGTAGGAATAGAGCGACTGCTGTTGGCGATAGACATCAATGTTTTGTTCCGAATCGTAGCGACGGGTAAAGTCGCGGTTGTATCGCAACGGCGTCATATAGAGCGTGAGCGACGGCAACCGTGCCGCTTTAAACGTGCGGTATTGCCAATAGCTCGCCATATACATATTTTTGGCGCGGAATGCCGAGAGCGAACTGTCGTTTGCCAACGCCACGGTACGCTGCAAATCGAGGGTAATTTCGGTTTGTTGGGCGGAAACAGTGGATAAACCGAACCAACCCATAACCGCGAAAAGGAATAATAAACGGGTATGTTTCATTTTTACATTATTTTAGAACAAAGAGTAAAGAGCAAAGAACCAAGAACCAAGACTTTTAGACGAACTTTAACCCTGAACCTTAAACTATAAACAAATTATCACATTGGCATATTGGTAAATTAGTTAATTGATACATTCTCCAACTTCGGACTTCCGTCTTCCGTCTTCCGACCCTTATAAATCGCCCAATACACTACCGGCACCACAAACAGGCTGACCAGCATCCCGATAATCATCGTTCCGATCATCCCGATGGCCAACGGTTTCTGCAATTCCGAACCCAAATCGGACGAAAAGAGCAGCGGCACCATTGCCAAAATGGTGGTGAGCGACGTCATAATAATGGCGCGCAAACGTTTCACGCCACCCGTATGGATTGCCTCCATCAGCGGAACGCCTTGTTTGCGCAGTTCGTTAATCATATCCAATTTCAGAATGCTGTCGTTGATGATGATACCGCTCGACACGATCAAGCCGATGGCACTCATCAGGTTGAGCGTATGCCCCGTTGCCCAAAGCAACACGAGGGCAAACGCGATGTCGATGGGGATTTCAATCAGCACGATAAGCGGCTGCAAAAAGTTTTCGAATTGCGACGAAAGGATAAAATACATCAGCAGAATGGATACCAAAAGGATGACCACCAACTCGCCCAACATTTTTTTGTTGGAAAAGAAACTGCCCGAAAACTGTGCTTCCCACCGGTTGTCTTGCCTTATTGCCTTTTCGGCATTTTCGATCAGCGTTTCGGGACGCTTCACGTTGTAGTAATTCATCGGGATGTACTCGCCGTTTTTACCCGCCACGATGGTTTTGATGTCTTCGCCCCGATGCACTTTCACGAGCGACTGCAACGGGATCATCGTTCCCGGATTATTGGTGGTAGCGTTGGCTTTTACCAGCGTTTCGCGCAACACCTGCTCCACGGTTTGCTGTTTTCCCGCCAACGAAATGGGCAAATATTGCTGGTACGAGCGCAACACGGCAATCTGGTTCTCGCGAAAAGCGGTACGCAGCGTGCGATACACTTCGCCGTAATTCACGCCGTAAAGCAGCAGTTTTTCCTTGTCGATGCTCACCGTGTATTGCTGTTCAAAGGGCACGCCCTCGGCTTGCTCTCCGGTGGCGGCAAGCAGTTTTCGCTCCGTGGCGCGGATGGTTTCGGCATCGGGAACCTCCTCGCGGTTGGAGGGATAAAGTTGCAGGGCGATGTCGGCTTCGGAGGTGTCGAATATCTTCTCGAACACGTTTTCGGGCGGCGAAAAGGTAACCACGGCGTGCGGGTAATTCGTTCGTATCCACTCCGTAATGAGCTGTTTGAGTTTGTCTATTTGCAGCGCTTTATCGGTACGGAAATAGAGTTGCGCTTCGGAGGGCGAGAGGTCGTTTTCCTTGTCCAACAGGTATTGCCGATGCCCCACGTATCCCGAATGTTCGGAGGTCAGTTCATCGGTTGCCTGCATCAAACGGAAAACCCGTTCCTTGTTTTCGTCCACGTGGATGTTTTCGTTCCACTCCACCATCGCCACGGTTTCGGTGTGGTCGATGTGCGGCATCGAGGTTTGGGGCATAATGCGAAACATCAGCACACAAAACGGAACGGAAAGGATGATAAACAGGAACGTGGCGGTTTTGTGGCGAAAGAAAAATTCAATGCCCCGGTCGTACCAACCGAACGCCCATTTGTCGGCTTGCCTCTGTGTGCGGGCAAAGAAATCGCCTATTTTGTTGGGGCGTATTTTCATTCCGTACACCAATTTGTACAGCACCGGCAAGAGAATAATTCCCGTGCAGTACGAAATCAGCAGCCCTACGCTCACGGCAAACGCCTGTGCAAAGAAAATGGCGCCGGCAATACCGCTCATAAACACCAACGGCACGAAAACGGCGATGGTGGTAAGCGTGGAACTGAGCGCGGGCGTGATGACCTCGTTGGTTCCCTTGATGCACGACTCTTCCAGCGAGTAGCCTTGCATCCGGTACTGGCTGATGATGTCGGTAACGATGATGGCACTGTCAATCATCATTCCCACCGCCAAAATCAATCCCGAAAGGGAAATGATGTTGAGCGACTGCCCGAAGAGATAGAAGAAAATAAACGTGGCAAGCAGCGCGGTTGTCATACTGATGCCGATGATGATCGGAGATTTGGCATCGCCCAAGAAAAGCAACGCCACAATGAAAACGAGCAGAAATCCGAGCGTGAGATTTTCCTGCAGGTTGGCGATGGTGTAGTCTAACAGTTCGGTTTGGTTTCGGTTCACGGTAAACTGCACGTCGGGGTAGGTGCGTTCGAGGTCGGCAAGGGTGGTGTTGAGCGATTTTTTGAGGCTCTTCATCGTTTCGTCTGCCTGTTTGATGACGCCCAGCGTTACGGCGCGTTTTCCGCCGATAAGCGAAAGACCGGTTTCGGGTTGGCGCACTACCTCTATTTTTGCCAAATCTTTCAACTGAAAAATGCGGTCGCCTTTCCGCAGGTAAATGTTTTGCACATCTTCAGGCGTGCGCAACAGCGAGGAGAACTTGATGTTGTACTCGTAATACCCGTCGCGCACGGTCATACTGCCGGGCTCAATGTTGTTTGCCGCCAGGGTGTTTTCTATATCGTTTAAACTTATTGAGGCGGACTCCAACATATTTAAGTCGGGTACGATCTGAAGATGTCGGTACATCAGTCCCGTCATATCCGCCATTGCCACTTGGGGCAGCTGTTCGATGCGGCGTTTTACCACGTTGTCGGCAAAGTCGGACAGGTCGAGGAATTTTTGTTCGTCGGTGGGCGTGTAGGGTTTCTCCTCTTTCAGCGTGAGGTTCAGGTAGAACACGGGAATGTCGGTGGCGCTGGCTTTGATGACGCGCGGGCGGCGGAAATCGCGGGGCAGGCTGTTCATCGCGGCATCTATTTTCTCGTTCACTTCGATAAACGCCAAATCGGTGTTGGTGCCGAAATCGAATTTCAGGCGCACGATGGCGGAACCGTCGCGGGCTTCGCTGCGGATGTCGCGCAGTTTGCCCACCTGCATCAGCTGGCGACGGACGGGTTTTACCACGCTGTTTTCCAGCTCGCGTGCCGACATATTGTCACCTGTTACCTGCACGGTGATTTCGGGAATGGCAATGTCGGGCAACAGCGACACGGGCAGCGTGTTGTAGGTGATGATGCCGATAATGACGCAGGCCAGAAATACCATTAGGACGGCGATGGGGCGTTGAAGGAGGAATTTGATCATTTGGTTGGCTTTTGGCTTTTGGCTGTTAGCTATTGGCTGTTGGCAAGATAGTGAAGTTGATATGCCGACAATTAAATTAATTTTCCGTATTCTCTTTTTCCGTTACCGTTACCGGCGATTCGTGTGCGAGGTTGATGTTTCCGCTCACGATGATTTGGTCGCCCTCTTTCAACGTTTCACTCGTGATGGTGTATTCCGTGGCGTTTTCCAATCCGGTTTGTACGTAATGCCAAATGGCACGTCCGTCCACCACGGCAAAAACAACCTGTTTTCCGGTACGCAACACCACGGCGGTTTTGGGAACCACCCACTGCTTACCTGCGGAGCGGAACATGCTCACGCGAACGTTCATTCCTTCCACCAAGCGGGCGTTGTAATTCACGGCGGCTTTTATCTGCACCATTCCGTTTTCGTTTACCCACGGGTTGATTTCCGAAACACGCCCGGTTACTTCCACGTCGGGCATCGAAAAGGGAACGATTTTCATATTGTCGCCAATATTGATGAAGCCGAGTTCGTTTTCCAACACGGTAAACTGCACTTCCAAGCTGCGTGTGTCGATGATGTTGCAAAATACTTCGCCGGGCGATGAAAGCGAGTGCGGCTTGGCAAACAGGTTGGCAATTACGCCGCCGATGGGTGCGGTGAGTGTGGCTCGCTGTAAATCGTGCGTTGCCATATTGAACTGCGTTTGTGCCGAGTTGAAGCCGCTTTTTACGCGGGCAAGCTGCATCACGTCTGCCGGAACGGCACCGAGGCTGTCTAATTTGTAGCCTTGCCCGATAAGCACGTCCTGCATTTCCAGCCGGCTGCGGTCTAACGCGTCTTTTGCCTGTTCCAACCGGTTGTTGATGGAATAGGTGTCGAGCGTGGCAATGCGCTGCCCTTGCGAAACGCTCGAACCGTTTTTTACGAATATCTGGGCAATCGTTTCCGAGGTTTGAAATTTAAGTTCTGCCACCGTGCGCGCCGATATTTTGCCGTTGCTCACGAGTTCGTGCTCAAAATCGGTGGTGTTGAGCGTCATGGCGGTTACTTCGGCGGGGGTGTCGGGGAGGAGTTGCTGGACGGTTTGCTCGGGATTTTCTTTTTTGTCGGAGTTGCAAGATACAACACTAAGAAAAAAAAAGACCGTTAAGCTTAAATAAGTGAAATATTTCATCTTCTATGCTGTAAAAGAGTATCTACATTAATAACAAACCAAAATCAAATATGCGTAGGTATATCCATTTTTATCTGTACATTTAACGTTTTCAATTGTTGGAATGTAAGCACATCGAGTTATATCATCTTCGTTAGAGGGCTAATGCTTCAATATTATCTAATGATAAATCAATAGATCTAATATTATTAGCTCTTATTGAAAAAACTATATACAAAACTAATAATATACCTAATATACATAGCTTATTAAAAACAGTTTTCATGTTAATCATTACTTATATTCTTATAATTCACACTTTACTATAACAAAATCGGGATTAACCCCAATAGCATATAATATATTGTCCTTAACATTGCCAGCTATTCTAAATATCGGAATACCAACATCCACTATTTTTTTTAAACCACCATTATAATCGTACAGAAAAACAGTTTTAGGTAGTTTATTAAAATCCATCCCAACTGTAGATTCGTCTATATTGTCAATATCATAATCACGCTGAATAACAACAATAAAATCTTTTAGCAGTGTTAAATCTCTAGCGCCTTTTCTGTGTGAGTAGGGTTTTAATGTTTTTCCTTCTATAGAATATGACTCTTTACCAAGATCAGATTTATAGACTAATGTTGGGATGTTATTTTTAATATCATATATTTCTATATAAGGTAGTCTAAGAGACGTAAATACAAATTTTTGTCTTTTGTAATTATAACTAATCGCACCCTGATATACATCGTAAGAATTATCTAACTGCATAGAAATTAATGGGTTGCCAAATTCCGTAATATTTTCATTATTAATAATCTTAAATCTTTTATCTTTAGACGGTTGGGAAATTATGAATTTATTTTCAGCTATATTTATAATGCCGGTAATACTATTTTGAGGATTGTCAGTATATTTATAATATGGATTTTTATTCTCCTTCAAACTGTCTATAAAATAGTAGGCTTGATGCGAAGTATTCATATCATATACAAATATGCTGTTTTTTGAAGATGAAGTACAAATAGAAGGTGTATTAAATTCATCAGGTCCTTGTCCTATTACCCCTATTGCAGCTATTTCCTTATCTTTTTTAATATCAATTATATGTGCAAAACCATCTATCGCAAAAGGATCTTGCCAAACTAAATAATCATCAGTTTTTATCATTGTACCGGGCATTCGAGTAAAAATACTATCTGTAATTACTTTGTACTCTACAGTTTCTCTCAGTACATCTTTCTTCTCAGATCGACAGGAAATTAAAAGAAAACACAATAAAATTATGTGCAAAATAATAATTCTCATTTTTATTAATAAGTTTAATTGTTAAAAATAAGGAGCAGTTAAATCGGCTAACGTATTTAACTGCACCTATTCAGTAGAATAAGATCAAAAGATTCAGCTGTAAGCGTAGGAATAAGTTTTGCCATTCTTGCCCGTACAACTTATATTTTCAATTGTTGCATGACATCCTGTTGCAGCATAAAACTCATCTCCCGTTTCAGTCTGTGCTAATGCCTCTACATTAGCTAATGCCAAATCCGAAAGATATACATCGCTATTTACACTCTTGTTAATTCCCAATCCTGCAACTACCACTAACGCAATTGCGAATATACTGCTTAATATTGTTTTTTTACTCATAATAAATTCGTCTTAAATGATTTTGTAAATTTTGTTGTTTTTTTAATCTGTTTCTCTGCTATATGTATCCTTTCAATAGCTCAAGTCTAAGGCTTGATCGTTATGGTCTCTTTTTTCTTGCCTTTTGCCTCCTTTCTGTCATTTTTAGAATCAACACAAAGGAAACGAAGGTTTTCTGTATAACAAAAAACTGAAGTGTTAAGATTCTGGTTGAATTCTGTTTTTCATAATATCTCTCGTCACTCAAATTTTTCGAACTCAAATGAACCACCTGTACACTATTATCAAAGAAATATGTTTATAGATTAACATGGGCGAAATGTAAAATAATAGTTTGCAAAAAAATTCCATAGTACCACAATGCCGGTGGCTATTATTTTGGCAAAGTAAAAATTCATTTTCATTTTTTCATGCAATATAAAAATAACCAAATTGTTAAATCCTAATCCGATAAGAGATATAAACAAAAATGAGATATACTCTCTTACAATTTGTTTATTGGAACTTTGAAATGTCCATATCCGATTTAGTATATAATTTGATGTTGCTGCAAATAGAAAACCTATTGAATTCGAAATGTATTTATTTAGTTGAAGTTTCTCTTTACAAATCCAGGTGATTGAAAAGTCGACAATTATTCCGGTTCCGCCCACTATTCCAAATTTTATGAACTTAAAAACAAAATCCATTTATTTATTCTACCTTTTTCAACATTCTTTTTCCACTGTTTCCTGTAGAAAAAATTACTCTATTAACCTTTCCTATTATATTTTCCTCACTAATGTATCCAAAAAAACGGCTATCTCTGGATATTGAGGCGTTATCTCCTAAAAGATAATAATAATTATTTTTCAACCTATAGCGATTACTTAATGTATCATTAATATAAATAATTCCATTTTGTATTTTAGTTTCTGTTTCCTGATTTATTATATCATTATAAGCATCATAATTTATAGAATCAAGATAAATCCATGAATTAGCATGCAGAATTTGTGATATACGTTTTACTAATAATATATCAATATCTTCCGGACTATTAAAAACTACGATATCTCCTACTTTAGGTTTATTGAATCCTTTCATACGATGATATTTCCAATTGTTTTTTATATCTCTTTGCCGGAACTCAGCGAACCAAGTTACAATATTTAAGAGAGGAATATCTGCCCAGCGTTTAGGTAAAACAGCTCCGTAATCAAACTTATTTACCCATAACCAATCCCCCGATTTTATTGTAGGTTCCATGCTCGAACTTGATACTTTTGTCGGTTCGCCAATGAATATTCTGATAAAGACTGATACAATAATTATTAGTAAAAAGAAAAAAAGGGTCTTTTTTAGCTGTTTCATATAACTACATTTAAGGAATATTCGCATCAACTGATTCTTGTGTATATAATAGAAGAACGGAGTTCTCGTTATACACACGATATAGTTTATTAAAAAAACTCATCCAATTAGGAATACTCTCTTTTTGAATTTTATAGCCAGCTTCTGTGAGTAATTGACGATCTCTAAAAAAACCTTTTGGTACAACAATAAGCTTGTTGTCAGGAAGAGTAAATATAAAATCATCATCAATAAAATATAGTTCGATCTCATTATTTGTATAAAAATTAGCAATTAATCCTTTCGCGTTTCCTACGGAGTATGGGCCTAAATACGAACTATAAACTTCAATGGGTTCATTTTTCGAATAACTCTTGTGAATATAGTTAGCTAAATTTACATTCCCATTACCGGCAGGCTTGAAAATAATAAATAATCCCCCTATGTTTATAATTATTGCCGCTACAATCAATATATTTAAAATAAAATGAATTTTTAAGTTTCTATATTTAGAAACACTCTCATAAGTCCAAACTAATAAAATCGGAATAAAATTAACTAAAGGGAATAGAAAACGAGGCTCTTTATGCGGAATAATGGAGTGCACAATCAAATAAGGAAAGATGCACCAAAGAATTATATTCTTATAGTCAGTGATTAAAAGAAAAAATATCGAGAAAATAATCATATACCCTATAAGTAAAGAGGGGGCTTCGGATATTATTCTTAAATAGTAATACCAAGGCTCTGTTCCGAATAAGCTTGAAACTTTATCAATGACATTAATTTTTAGATAGTTGTACGGAGTAAATACAACTGAATTATAATAAAAAGAATCCAAAACCGCACATGAAATAATTACTACTAACAATCCACTTATGGTAATAAACCAATTGAAGTAATGTGTCTTTTTTACGATCAATAGCCACAAGAGAATGCCAACGATGCAAAGACCTATTTGAAAACGGAATTCAAAGCTTAACCCCAATAATATTCCGATAAGAAAAAAATAACTCTTTGATGATTTATTTCGTTGAATTACCCCGACTGATAATAATAAGCTCAATCCAGCCCATGTTTCGGAAGAAAAACGAACATTGATAGAAGGAAGAAACCACAATAAAAAAGATAAAAGTACAAAATATAAATAGGACCTTCTTTCTAAGGTTAACTTGTTTGATTGAATAAAAAAAGAAATTACAAAAATGGAAAATAAAGCTGTTAATCCTCTCAAAATTAAAGCAAGTGTATATGGATTATCAATTTTAAAGAAGTTGAAAGTTTTAAATATTATCAAAGCGATATAGGGTTGTAGTGTAGGACGAATATGATAGTCATATTCCCACGCTAAATCATATCCTGTATTCCAACCGGCTTTGAATCCCGCGAACTCAATAAGTTGAAAATGCTCGTCAGGATGATGAAAGCCATTACTATTAATAGTTACTGAAATATATACTGTAATGATCAAATAAAATAAAATGATTTTTCTGTTTTTTATTAAAATAAAAAGTCTTGAGGCAAAAGGATTATTCATATATTTGTATTTGATTGAGGATAATACAATTTTGTTATTCAAATAATTATTTGCGATCTGAAATTTATTATTTATGATTATTAAAGTAACGATTGCCGATAACTTCAATATATTTTTGAGTTAAGGTAGGCATATTTTTATCTGGAATAATAATATTAGATATTGTTAAATTTTCCTCTAATATAAAAAAATATGGGTATCCGATTTCTTCTAATGAGATATTTAAAGTAGGAGTATTATATGTACTAAATTGATTAATTCCGAAAAGCTCCTTTTCTCTATTGAAGATTCTATTATTTTGATAAGATCCTAAAAATAATAGATTATTTTTCCCTAAAAAAACATTTGTACTAAGAAGTAGTTGTATTGAAAAATCTACACAACTTTCACAATGAAACTCGGAAAATCTACAAACTAAAATTTGTTTTTGACCTTTATTAAATATACTTTGAAGTGATTGTTTTTTACCTAAAGAGTCTTGTAGTAAAACATTTTCTAGTCTAACACCATCATTATTTAGACTTGTTGAAAAATTTATTTTGTAAAAATTTAATTCTTGATTTTCAGTTAATGTTCCGTATAAGTGTGTAGCATTTTTTTTTATTCGATACAAACGCATCAATGTATAAATATTTATCGCAAACAATAGAAGAATCAAAGGGATCATTATTTTTTTCATCTTCATTGTAATTAAAAATTCATTAATTCAAAAAAGACTAATATGGGATTATCATCTTCATTTGCTATCTTAATAATCTTTTTATCCTTTTCTGATAAAAAAGAACTCATAAATAATAAAGAATCTGATTCAGAGGGAAAATGACAAGAAATGAAATAGTTTCTAAAAGTTGCGATGGGAAATCCTATTGCTGGTATTTGTTTTTTATCATCATAAATAGCGTGAGTACCTCCAGTCATTTTTTGTGAACCTTTATCTCTGTATATAATAGTTTTTAATCCAGTAGAATTATTCATTAAAAAAAAAGCGTTATGCTGTTTTGTTTCCAAATATTCTCCTAAATAATAATAATAATTGTTGTTATTGATGGCATTTTTGAATTCGGTCATAGAACCTTTTAGAAATTTATTAGGAAGTTTTTTATTATCAAAATTCAAAACATATTTTGCCTCAAGTTGATTAATTCCACTTATATATTGATATATAGTATCTTCAAACCTTTGTGTTACATTTAAAGTATAATTATTATTTATATAATGAAATCCCCCATAGTTAATTTTATCAAAATAAAATGGTAAAGCAACTGACTTTAATTTGAAATTTTTATCGGTTACTAGTAAAGTGTAGTTTTTAAATTCCTCCAAATGTTCATTCCCCTGACTATCAAGAGTTTTAAAAATATATCCATTCGGTACAGATTGAAAGTTGTAGAATCCAAAAGGTAATCTTTTCTGTTCAATAAAATCACCATTAGATGTATAAAAGAGTAGAAATGGGTGTTGATATCCAATTAGTTCATATTTTTCAAAATCATATGATACATCAAGCAATCTGTTAATTTCTCCAGGACCCTGACCATAGGGCATTCTTTTTATGAACTTGCCTTTATTGTCAAAAATAACTATTCCACCTCCCTTAAATCTGTCGTGAATATAAATATTAGAATCAGTGACTATTATTTTATATATAACGTCCAACAAACTTTCATCATTAGTTTCTAAAGAAACCAGATGGATGTCTTTTATTAACGATTCTAAATTAAAACTCTCTATCTTAAGAAAAGCATTTAGATTAACGTTCTCCATTGAATCCTTATTGGTGCTAAGAACAATGGCATTTTCAAGACTTAAAGATTTTAATTGCTCTTCACTGTATCTTGAACCTTTATCAGAACTGTTTGTACAGGTTATTGTGAAAAAAAGAGCAAGAGGTATTATAATGATGTATTTTTGCATATTATTAAATATATATGAGAGATACTTAAAAAGTATCTCTCGTCATAAATTAGCATTTAATTGGAGTGCAATTTACATTACCATATGCACAAGTAATTTCATTTCTATTTCCCGGATTTGTCTGATTACTACTTCCTGAGCCAGAAATTCCACCACTAGCACCTCCATAACTTCCTGATACACCACCACTCCCACTTGAGGAGCTACTGGTTGGACAAGGTCTCTCATATTCTCGTTCATCTTTTGTAAATCCTTGACTCAACCACTGAGACCAATGATTCCATTCTACTGAACTTCCTCCTGTATTATTCGTTTGAGCTAATACTTCAACATGGAGTTTATTCTTTGACACACCATAATCG
>CAKTUP010000025.1 GCA_934621705.1 uncultured Petrimonas sp. | reverse complement strand
GAACCTCCGCTTAACGATATCTGGACTATTCCCGGGGAAGAAGATTTACTTAAAAAATGGAAAGCCGAAGATACAGAACATTTCAATAATATTGACCCAACAGTTTATTACATGGAACGACAAATTGAAGATTTCCTATTTGCCATTGATAAAAATCGAGATCCATTGGTCACCGGTGAGAACGGACGCAAAACCGTTGAACTTTTTACTGCCATTTATCGCTCTACCCGCGATAATTTACCCGTAAAATTTCCTTTGCAGCCTGAAAACGGGAGGGATATGGATGGAAGGTTATGATTATTAAAATTGACCTAATGTTTTTTGCAACGAATTAATGTCAAAAAAATCAAATGTTTACTATTCTAAAATAAAAATTATCCCTACCTTTATGGTTCTTTTTAAATTAACTATCAATTTAATTCACTTTGCTTAAATATCTTAAAACATACAATCCTATGAACAGAAAAGATTTCCTCAAATCCGCGGCAGTTTTGGCCGGAGCGGCAACCATAACACCTTTTGCATCTGCATCCGTTTTGCAGAGTAAACCGGCAAAAAAAGTCACCTTGAAAAAGAGCCTGGGGCTTGGAATGATTCAGGAAGAATTGTCGCTAACCGATAAATTCAAACTCGCCAAGGACTTGGGTTTCCACGGTGTGGAACTAAACAGTCCCGTCGATTTCAAAATGTCTGAAATACTTGAGGCAAAATCCAAATCGGGTATCGAGCTTCCAACAGTAGTAAACAAAGATCACTGGAGTTCGCCGCTGTCCGACCCCGATTCGGCGGTACGAAAAAAGTGTATCGAATCTGTCGCCCAATCGTTGCGGGAAGTAAAAGAAATGGGTGGCGACACGGTTTTGGTCGTTCCCGGCGTGGTCAACGAAAAAGTATCTTACGAGCAGGCGTACATCACGTCGCAAAGCGCGATAAGAGAATTAATTCCCTATGCCGAGGAAACCGAAATGCAAATAGCTTTGGAAAACGTATGGAACAATTTCCTCATCAGTCCGGTTGAAGCAAAAAGATACATCGACGAAATAAATCATCCATTGGTAGGTTGGTATTTCGATATCGGAAACGTGCTGCGTTACGGCTGGCCCGAACATTGGATTAAAACGCTGAACTCGCGCATAATGAAACTTCACATCAAGGAATTCAGCCGCGAGTTGATGAACTCGAAAGGCTTGTGGGAAGGTTTTAAAGTAGATCTGCTGAAAGGTGACAACAACTGGCCGGTGGTGATGAAAGCCGTAAACGAAATTAAACACACGGGCGGTTGGTTAACGGCCGAAGTGGGCGGTGGAGACAGAAACCACCTGAAACAAATTTCGGCACAAATGGATGAAATTATTGGATATCTAAACAACTAACACACAAAACAATATAATATGAAAAACGATAATTCACTATCAAGAAGAAGTTTCTTAAAGAGTTCGGCCGTGATGGGTTCAATCGGAATTGCGGGCGGCATTCCTCTGCTCAATTCCTGCTCATCGCCCAAAAAAGACAAAAAAGCGGAATTAACTTTGCCCGTGTTGCTCGATCAGGCGCCCGACGGAAAACCGCTTAAAGCCGGATTAATCGGTTGCGGAGGCCGCGGAACCGGAGCAGCCATGGATTTTCTGGATGCCGGCCCAAACCTGCAAATTGTGGCGTTGGGCGATGTATTTCAAGACCAACTCAATAACTGCCGTGAAATATTGAAAAAAGAACGCAACGTGGATATTCCCGACGAAAACTGTTTCATCGGATTCGACAGCTACGAAAAAGTTATCGATTCCGGCGTGGATGTGGTTTTGTTGTGCACCCCACCCCATTTCCGTCCGGCCCACGTTGAAGCAGCGGTGAATGCTCAAAAACACATTTTTATGGAAAAACCCATAGCGGTTGACCCTTTCGGCGTAAGAAAAGTGCTGGCGGCCGTAAAAAGAGCAAAAACACTGAACCTAAATATTATAAGCGGAACCATTCGCCGCTCACAAAAAGATTATATGGAAACCCGTCGTCGCGTGCTCAGCGGTGAAATAGGCGATATCACGGGAGCCAACATCATTCGCAACGGCGGCGCATTGTGGTTTCGTAGTCGCAGGCCTGAGTGGACGGATATGGAATACATGCTTCGCAACTGGGTGAATTTCTGCTGGTTATCGGGCGATCACATTGTAGAGCAATTCATTCACGAGGTGGATGTTATGAACTGGTATATGGGCAAAAACCCCGTGAAAGCTACCGGTTGGGGCGGACGCCAACGACGAGTAACCGGCGACCAGTATGACTTCTTCAGCGTTGAATACCTGTACGATAACGGTGTTCGCACCCATTGCGCCGCACGGCAGATTGACGGCTGCACCAACGGAAAAGTAGAGCAAATCAACTGCACGAACGGCTATGCCGATGCCGCCGGAAAATTGTACGATTACAACGGAAATGTAATCTGGGAATACCCAAAAGCCGCCGAAGGCGATACGCAATCGGAATGGGCGGTAAAAAATCCGTTCGTTCAGGAGCACATCAATTTGGTTAGCGCCATCCGAAGCGGAAACACCATAAACGACGGTGAAGACCAGGCTTATTCAACCCTCGTTACCATAATGGGCCGCATCGTGGCTTACACCGGAAAAGACATTACTTGGGACGAGATTATGAATGCCGATATATACTTAGGCCCCAAAACATACGTTATGGGCAAAGTGGAAGGCATTCCGGAAACTATTCCGCTGGCCGGAGTTGCGCATAAAGAATAAAATCAAAAAAATCAGCAATGAAACACCTTATTTTACTCATTTTAGCAATAGTTTTCTCTGTTGGAGCGTTTTGTCAGTCGCCCAACAGTAAACAAATAGAAAATCCGGAACCACCACGCGAAAAAGGCCAGAAAAGCGTGCTTCAACTCGCGGTTGATCCTATCTCCACCGTTCGCATCGGATTCATCGGATTGGGCGGCCGCGGAAGAGACGCCGTGAGAAGATATACCTTTATGGAAGGCGTGGAAATTAAGGCATTGTGCGACTTGAAGCAAGAAGCCGTAAAAAACGCGCAAAACTTATTAACAAACAAGAAGATAGCTCCTGCAACGGAATATATCGGGCACGATGCGTGGAAAGAATTGTGCGAGCGCGATGACATCGATTTGATCTACATCTGCACCGATTGGCTCAGCCATACTCCCATAGCCGTGTATGCGATGAAACATGGCAAACACGTTGCTATTGAAGTTCCAGCCGCAACCACCGTTGCAGAGTGCTGGGATTTGGTAAACACGGCCGAAAAAACGCAACTCCACTGTATAATGCTCGAAAACACCTGCTACGATTTTTTTGAGCTGAGTACGTTGAATATGGCGCAACAAGGGCTATTTGGCGAGCTTGCGCACGGCGAAGGAGCATACATTCATGATTTGCGACAAGGATTATTGTCTAAAAATGTGGTAACCAACGGTTATAATTCCAATTGGCGCATGGAATACAACGCTATACACAATGGCAACCCCTATCCTACTCACGGACTTGGCCCCATTTGTCAGGTTATGAATATCCATCGGGGCGACAAGATGAATTATTTGGTTTCGGTTTCGTCAAATCAATTCGGGCTAACAGCCTTAGCCAAAGAAAAGTATGGTGAAGATTCGCCTCAAGCTACCAGAGAATACAAGTTGGGCGATATGAATACTACGATTATAAAAACCGAAAAAGGCCGCACCATCATGATTCAGCACGATGTCACCAGTCCTCGCCCCTACAGCCGCCTGCACACCATCAGCGGCACAAAAGGTTTTTTTCAAAAGTATCCTTCGGAATTGATTGCGTTGGAACCTGACGCTCATAATTTTATGAAAAAAGAGCAGATCGACTCCCTCATGGTTCAATACCAGCACCCGTTTATCAAAGAAATCGGCGAATATGCCAAAAAAGTGGGCGGACACGGCGGAATGGATTTCATTATGGATTATCGGCTGATTTATTGTTTAAGAAACGGACTACCGCTCGACCAAGACGTTTACGACGCTGCCGAATGGTCGTGCCTGGTTGAACTGACCGAACAATCCGTATCTAACGGTGGAATGCCCGTAAAAATCCCCGATTTCACCCGCGGCGACTGGAATAAATTAGGAGGGTTGAAGTTTGCTGAATGATTTTGTCGGACAATCTTAAAACTGCCTTGATATGAAAATCATCTTGCCACTCCTGCTCGGTTTTTTGATTTTAAATTCCTGTAACTCAAAAGAGAAAAAGAGCATTGCAACCATAAACAAAGTTGACTCAACCATGCTTTGCATTGGTTATCATTGGACAGAAGCCGAAGGAAAAGAGTTTCTGGAAAAACAACGTAAAGAATACACAACGGTTGAAAATTGGAAAAAGCGTGCCGAGCAAATAAAAACACAAATTCTGAAAGGCGCAGGATTGGAGAAGTTTCCGAAAAAAGGCCCATTAAACCCGATTATGGGAGATAAACGAACCTTTGATGGTTATCAGGTTCAAAATGTGGCTTTTGAAAGTTTACCCGGAGTTTATGTTACCGGAAGCCTTTATACACCGTTGAATGCAACCGGAAATTTGCCCGGAATACTAAACACGCACGGCCATTGGTCTGAACTCGATTATTACGGCCGGTATCGCTCCGATGCACAAAAAAGATTTGCCGTCATGGCGCGAATGGGTGCAATGGTTTTCGCGTACGATATGGTCGGATATGGGCAACTTGCTCTGGAATACGGATGGATCCACCATCATCCCGAAGCGCTGAAACTTCAGCTGTGGAACAGCATCAGAAGTGTCGATTTTCTGCTCTCATTAGGTGCAGATCCGGATAAAATAGCCATAACGGGAGCATCAGGCGGCGGAACTCAGGCATTTTTGCTAACAGCCGTTGACGATAGAATTTCGGTCTCCGTCCCGGTTGTTCAGGTATCGGCTCATTTTTTCGGCGGATGCGTATGCGAAAGCGGTATGCCAATCCACAAGTCCGATAATTTTCAAACCAACAATGTAGAAATTGCGGCATGCGCTGCACCACGCCCATTGATGTTAGTTTCCGATGGAGACGACTGGACAAAGAACACACCAAATGTTGAATTCCCGCATATCCAATACATTTAAGGACTGTTTAATAAGCCGGAACTAACTGAATATGTACATCTTCCCGATGATGTACACGGTTATGATTACAATAAACGAGCTGCCGTTTATCCGTTTTTAGCAAAACACCTCGGACTGGATTTGTCGAAAGCCGTTAATCCCGACGGTTCACTGAATGAAAATACTATTGTTATTGAAGACATTAAAGCATTATATCCTTTTGACGAAAAACATCCGTTTCCTGCAAACGGTATTAAAACAAATGACGATGTGGTGTGGAATTAATCAGAAAAAATCGAAAAGTAAAATAAAAAGTATTTAACAACTCCAGCTATCAAGTTAGAATATTCAAAAATTCACTATATTTACGAAATTTAATTTTCTTATACATTATAAATCAATAAATATGACCTCAAGGAGACAATTTTTAAAAACCCTCGGTGGAGTTACCCTCCTCACCGTGGTTCCCCGAAATGTGTTGGGGAAAGGATTTATCGCCCCAAGCGATGAATTGACCAAAGGTATTATCGGCGTGGGCGGAATGGGCCGCGGACACATTCCTTACGACAACACGCGCGTGGCAGCCATTTGCGATGTGGATAAAAATCATCTTGCGCAAGCAGCTTCGATGATTTCGGGAAAAGTGAACGAATATCACGATTTCCGCGACCTCATCCTCGACAAAAGCGTGGACATCGTGCACATCGCCACCCCGCCCCACTGGCACGGAATTATGTCGGTGGAAGCAGCAAAAGCCGGAAAAGACATTTTCTGCGAAAAACCGATGACCCGCACCATTGGCGAAAGCAAACGCGTGGTGGAAGCCATTCAGCAATACGGAAACATTTTTAGGTTAAACACTTGGTTCCGTTTCAAAGATAATTTCTATGGATTGGGAACTCCCGTAAAACCGTTAAAAAAACTTGTCGACAGCGGACTTCTCGGCTGGCCGTTAAAAGTAACCATCAGCAAACACACCGGCTTCGACTGGAAATTCTACTGGGTGGGAAAAACGCATCTCGAACCGCAACCCGTTCCGGCCGAACTCGATTACGATATGTGGTTAGGCCCGGCGCCTTACAAACCCTACAACGCGCATCGCGTACACGGCACTTTCCGCGGATATTGGGATTACGATGGCGGCGGACTGGGCGATATGGGACAACATTACATCGACCCCGTTCAGTACCTGTTGGGCAAAGACAACACAAGCCCCGTGAAGGTGGAAGTGGATGCTCCGCAGCAGCACCCCGATGCCGTAGGAACCTGGCGTACGATAACTTATACTTACGACGACGGCTGTCAGATTATTCTCTGGGGCGGCGATTACGGCACACCGAATACGCCTTACATTGCCGGGCCAAACGGAAATGTGTACAGAAACTTTGTGTGCGATATCCCCGATTGGCAGAAAAAATTAGCCGATTTTCCCGAACCACAGGAGCAAAACACCGACTTTATCGCAAGCGTTCGCAACCGTCAGAAATTCGCGTTGAACGAACTCAACGGACACCGCTCAGCCACGATTGTTAATATGGGTGCCGTTGCGCTCCGGTTGAACAGAACGCTCGAATACGATCCGGTGAAAGAAATGTTCGTGAACGACGAAGAAGCCAATCGACTGATCGATCAGCCGATGCGTGCACCGTGGTCAATTTAGAATGTTGAAAGTAGAGACGCATTGAATGCGTCTCATCTGAACACATCATTTCAATTTCAAAAAATACGTTACAAATGAAACATATAAAACTAATTATAATCTGCTTACTAATAGCAAGTGGAATTCAAGCTCAACTGCCGCAAGGCAGAACCACCGCCACCATCATTGCCGATGCACTGGCGCAACTTCCGGCCGACAACCAAACGCTCTACAATAAAACAATAGCCGATTTGGTTTCCACCGGAGAACAAGGGTTGCTGGATTTAATCGGACGAATGAATCCTCCCGGAAAGCAAAGCAACGAAACGTTGGATTATGCCATCAGCGGATGGACGAATTTCGTGGCAAACGACAACGCCAAGCGCGCCATCGCTGCCGGTGCTTTCGATAAGGCATTGAGCCGTCAGCTTAACAGCGAAGTAAAAGCCTTCGTCATCCGCCAACTCGCTAAAATCGGGACCGATAACAATGTGGGAACTCTCTCCGCATTGTTAAACGACACGCAACTTTCGGCTCCGGCAGCGCAGGCATTGGTTTCCATCGGAACGGAAAATGCGAAGCAAGCATTGGCAACCGCGCTTTCGGGCAGCACATCGGATGCCACCAAAATCAATCTGGTAAACGCCATCAGTCAGGCAGCATACACACAGGCTGAACCTGCGTTGCTCACGGCTTTAGCGCAAAATCCGTCCGCCGAACTCAATAACACGCTGCTCACGGCGCTGGGAAATATGGGAAGCCGAAACGCGCTTGTTCCGCTCAAAAACTCCGCACAAAAAATCAATTATTCCTATCAGGCGCACAACAAGGCAACGGCATCGTATCTTTCTCTATTGAAAAGATTAGTCAATTCCGATGCTAAACTGGTGGAAAAAGATGCTGCAAGTTTGCTCGCGTTCGCCGGAAAACAGAATCGCCCCGATCTGAAAGTGGCCGCGTCGCAACTGCTGATGGCGATCCCTTCGACCAACAAAACAAATATTCTCAAAGCTGCGCTGAAAGACGGAGATATCGCTTATTTGAGCAATGTATTGAACGCGAGTGCTTTTCAGAACGACAAAAAAACCGTCGATATGATCGTGAAGGAGTTGAATCCGAGAGCATCTGCCGAAAAGCAAACCGCCATTATCTACTGGCTGGGTGAAAAAAATGTGCCGAATGCGGTTAATTTGATCTCCAATTACGCTACATCGTCTAACCCGATGGTTCAAAAAGCAGCCATTTCATCGCTGGCAAGAATCGGTAACGAACAGGCGATGCTTGCATTGGCTGGTTTGCTGAAAAACAACAACGAAGAAACCGTTCGGCTGGCACAAGATGCCTTATCGACTTATAAAGGCGACATTTCCTACCCGCTCGCGTCGATTTTTAACGATGCCGGAAACGCCGGAAAAATTGCCGCGCTGCAACTCATCGCCAACCGAAAAGCAGAAAGCCAGTACAATTTGGTGTATAATCAAATGTTTACCGATAATGAAACGGTAAAAACCGAAGCTGCCAAAACACTTCAACACGTTTCTACCGATAAAAACCTACCCGATCTGTTCACGCTGCTGGAACAATCGGATGCAAAATTCGTTCCGGCGCTTCAACAAGCTATAAATGCCGCACTTTCTTATCTTCCGGCAAACGAGCAAATGAAACTGGTTTCGGAACGGATGAGCAAATCGTCAAACAAGCATCTTTACTACACGGCGTTGGCAAACAGCGGTTCGCAGGAAGCAATGGACGTGATTACCAAAGCCTACAACAGCGAGTCGGGAGCCAACAAAAACGCGGCTTTCAGTGCGCTGACCAACTGGAAATCATTCGATGCCATTTACCCGATGCTCGAAATTGCGCGAAACAGTTCCAACAAAGACGAACTTAGCAAAGTTACGGATGCCTTGATCGCCACCATCAATAAATCGGGTGAAACGGGCGCCGTGAAATACCTGTATCTGCGCGAAGCGATGCAGTTTGCTCAAACCGATGCGCAGAAAAACAACATTCTTCGTCAACTCGGAAATACCGGACAATATCAGGCAATGCTTTTCGCAGCGCCGTATATGGATAATCCTTCGTTGAGTGAAAACGCGGCGTTAGCGGCAATGAATATCGGCACGTCTGACCCGTCGTTTGCCGGTGCGGAAACCACCAAAATACTGAACAAAGTGAGCACCACGCTCAAAAATCCCGATGCGGGTTATCAGCGCGAAGCCATCAAAAAGTATCTGGATGAAAATCCGAAAACCGGCGGCTTTGTATCCATTTTCAACGGCAAAAACTTGGACGGTTGGAAAGGATTGGTGGAAAATCCAATCAAACGTGCAGCGATGACCAAACAGCAATTAGCTGCGGCCCAAACCAAAGCCGATCAGGCAGCGAAAACGGGTTGGGTAGTTGAAAACGGCGACTTACTTTTCACCGGAAAAGGGGATAACCTGGTTACCGATAAACTGTACGGCGATTTCGAAATGCTGGTGGACTGGAAACTTTACGAAGGTCCGGAACCCGACGCAGGCATTTATCTTCGCGGCACACCGCAGGTGCAAATCTGGGATACGGCGCGCGTGGACGTGGGCGCACAGGTTGGCTCGGGCGGATTGTACAACAACCAAAAACACGAAAGCAAACCGTTGAAAGTGGCCGACCAAAAAGTGGGCGAATGGAACACGTTCCGCATCAAAATGATTGGCGAACGCGTATCGGTTTGGCTCAACGATGAGTTGGTTACCGACAACGTGGTGCTGGAAAATTTCTGGGACAGAAGCCAACCCATTTTCCCCACGGAACAAATTGAGTTACAGGCACACGGAAGCAAAGTAGCGTATCGCGATATCTTTATCAAGGAAATTGAACGTCCCGAACCTTTCCAACTTTCGGCCGAAGAAAAGAAAGATGGTTTCCGCGTACTTTTCGACGGAACCAACCTCGACGCCTGGACGGGAAATAAAGCGGATTATGTGGTGGAAAGCGGAAATATCGTGCTGTATCCCAGCCAGAGTTTCGGCGGAAACCTGTACACCAAAGATCAGTTCGACAACTTTGTTTTCCGTTTCGAATTTATGCTCACACCCGGCGCCAACAACGGGCTGGGCATTCGCACACCGCTGGAAGGCGATGCCGCTTACGGTGGAATGGAATTGCAGATTCTCGACAACGAAGCGCCCATCTACAAAGATTTGGAAATCTACCAGTATCACGGTTCGGTTTACGGCGTAATTCCCGCCAAGCGCGGATTTTTGAAACCTGTTGGCGAATGGAATTATCAGGAAGTAGTTGCCGACGGCGATAACATCAAAGTTATTCTAAACGGCACAACCATCTTAGACGGCAACCTTCGCGAAGCATCCAAAAACGGCACCATCGATGGGAAAGACCATCCGGGATTGTTGAACAAAACCGGGCATATCGGTTTCCTCGGTCACGGTTCGGAAGTGAAATTCAGGAATATCAGGGTGAAACCGTTGAAGTAAACATTACTTCGTAGAGACGCAATGCTTGCGTCTCAATCCTTGCATCGGTAAAGACGCGATAAATCGCGTCTCTACTTTTTTTTACCCCATTTCATCGACACAAAAATCTCGTTTATCGATATTAACACTCTTAACACCCCGTATTTCAAAATAAAAACTATTTTTGTAATTGTAAACTAAACAGTTTGCAGTAATCAGTTCAACAAAAAAAGTCTAAAAGCAAAGCGGTCTAAAAATCTCTCAATCTAAAGTCTTGATTCTTGGCTCTTGGCTCTTGATTCTTTTTCCAATCGTAAATTGAAAAATTCTATGTACAAAAAATTCATCTTCGCCCTGCTTGTACTCTCCACAAGCATCGCGATGCAGGCACAGGAGAACCTCGGCTTCGGCCAGAGAAAAGAAATTGTTTCTCCCGAAATTCACGCCGACAATTCCGTAACCTTTCGGTTGCTCGCTCCCAATGCCGACAGCATATCGGTAACCGGAGATTTTCTGCCTCCCAAAGGATGGGCGCCCGGAAGCGAAAAGATGACAAAAGACGGCGATGGTGTTTGGTCATTCACCACGCAACCCCTTCCTTCGGAATTATACACGTATGCGTTTACCGTAAACGGATTGCAGATGAACGATCCCAACAACGTGTATTATCGCCGCGATGTGGCAAGCACGCTCAACGTGTTGCTGGTGGGCGGCGGACAAGCCGATGTGTACAAAGTAAACGATGTTCCGCACGGCACAGTGGCGAAAAGATGGTACGAATCTCCGGGCAACGAAAAGAGCAGGCGCATCACCATTTACACGCCTCCCGGTTACGAAAACAGTAAAACCTCCTATCCCGTTTTATACTTGCTGCACGGTATGGGCGGCGACGAAGAAGCGTGGGCAACACTTGGCCGTGCCACACAAATTATCGATAACCTGATTGCCGAAGGCAAAGCCAAACCGATGATTATTGTTATGCCTAACGGGAACGTGGCGCAGGAAGCCGCTCCAGGTGAATCGAGCGAAGGGTTTTACAAACCGAATTTCCGCCTGCCCAACACGATGGACGGAAAATACGAAGAAACTTTCATTGATATCATCAACTTCGTTGACAAAAATTACCGCACTATCAAAAACAAATCGGGACGCGCCATTGCCGGATTATCGATGGGAGGATATCATTCGTTTCATATATCGCGGTATTATCCCAATATGTTCGATTATGTCGGGCTGTTTTCCGCCGCCATTATGCCCAACGAAAACGCAACATCCAAAGTTTACGAAAACATCGATGCGACGCTTTTGAAACAAAAACAAAACGGATACAAACTTTACTGGATTGCCATCGGCAAAGAAGATTTTCTTTACAAGGCGAACGTGGAATATCGCGACAAACTGGATAAAATGAATTTCAATCACATTTATCGAGAATCCGAAGGCGGTCACACGTGGCGAAACTGGCGGATTTACCTGGCGGAATTTCTGCCGCTGTTGTTCAAATGAATATAGAACAATTCTAATTTATACTTTTTAATAAAAATTTGACACATAAAAGATAGATAATTAATCAAATTATTATATTTTTGTAAGTTGTGTACGTGAAAAATCAAAAAAATATTCAAATCATAAAATCATCTAATTATGGCAACAACAGCAAAACTTTATTCACTGAACCTCAGCAACACAAAAACCTATTTGTTTGCAACCATTTTTGTTATCGGTAATTTATTGCTGCCGCAACTGGCGCACCTTGTTCCACAAGGCGGATTAATTCTGCTTCCCATCTATTTCTTCACGCTCATTGCGGCTTATAAGTACGGCATTCACGTGGGATTGCTCACCGCCGTTTTATCTCCGCTGGCCAACAACCTGCTTTTCGGAATGCCGCCATCGGCAATGCTTCCGGCCATCATCATCAAATCGGTTATTTTAGCCGTTGCTGCAGCCGCCGCAGCCAAACATTTCGGAAAAGTTTCGTTCCTCGGAATATTGCTGGCAATTTTGGCTTATCAGGTAATAGGTACCGGAATTGAGTGGGCTATGACACAAAACTTTTTCACCGCCGTACAGGATTTCCGCATCGGTGTTCCCGGAATGCTCATTCAGCTTGTAGCCGGATATTTTGTATTGAAAGCGCTGGCAAAAGTTTAATATCCGTCTGACCGATTGCCGGTCTGACGGATGAAAACACAAACGCATCAGACCGACTTAAAGCGGTCAGATGCTGACTGAATCACTATGTACAGTAAATCTTTTGAAGAAGTAATGCAAAGGTTTCGTGAGATTGAATTTCACGAAACTTTTGACATAATAGTGGCGATTGCCAACGGTGGAATCATTCCGGCCGCCATCTTAAACCAACGGCTGAATACCGAAATTCAATTGTTGAAAATAAATCTGCGCGATCCGCAACAGAAACCGAAATACGACAGTCCGAAGTTGATTTCGCCCGTCGATTTTGAGTTCAGGGATAAAACCATTCTGTTGGTGGAAGATCGCGTAAAAACAGGGGCGACTGTAAAATTCGCCATCGATCTTTTACAAGGTGCTAAGCAAATAAAAACCTTTGCAGTAAACGGAAATGCCGATTACGCGCTGTATAACGAAGATTGTTTTATGTTTCCGTGGATTCTTCCGTCTGGCCGATAAGCGGTCTGACGGATATGATGTACATTCAGTTTATGTCAAAATCAATCTTATTTATCGCGTCGATATTTTTTTTGAGCACTTCATTATTTGCCTCAGAGAACAACCCGCCGCAAATCAACGACTCCATCCGCCTGGATGAAGTAATTGTTACCGGCACGATGCCGAAAGTGAATCTGCGAAACGTTCCGATGAGTATTTCCATCGTTGGCGAGCGTCAGATACAGACGCGGCTAGAGCCATCTCTCCTGCCCCTGCTTACCGAAGAAGTGCCCGGACTTTTTATCGCGCAGCGCGGAGTAATGGGTTACGGAGTGGCCAACGGTGCCGCCGGCGGAATGAGCATTCGCGGAATTGGCGGCGCGCCCACATCGGGAGTGCTGGTGCTTATCGACGGACATCCGCAATATATGGGATTGATGGGACATCCGCTTGCCGACAGTTACCAATCGATGATGACCGAGCGCGTGGAAGTGGTTCGTGGCCCGGCATCGGTGCTGTACGGTTCCAACGCGATGGGCGGCGTGATAAACATCATCACCAAAAAGCAGCGACAAAACGGGCTGCACAATTCCGCTCAACTGATGTACGGAAGCCACAATACGTTCAGCGCTGAAGCTGCGAGCGGATGGAAACAGGACAAAGTACACGTTAATGCCAATATCGGTTACAATCGTTCCGACGGGCATCGCGAGAATATGGATTTTGAGCAATTAAGCGGATACGGGAAACTGGGATACGATTTCACGGAAAACTGGAGCAGTTTTGTCGATCTTAATATTTCGAACACAAAATCATCCAATCCGGGATTAATAAACGCTCCCATTATCGATAACGATGCTGATGTTACGCGCGGAGTGGCGTCTTTCGCCATCGAAAACGAGTACGAAAGAACGGCCGGCGCGATGAAATTTTTCTACAATTTCGGAACGCACAAAATTAATGACGGATACTTAGAAGGCCAACAGCCAAAGCCGTTTCGATTCAACTCCAACGACCAAATGTTCGGCGTTTCGCTGTATCAGTCCTACGCGCTTTTCGAAGGCAACAAAACAACGACCGGAATCGATTTTCAACAATTCGGCGGTAAAGCGTGGAACAAATTTCCCGATGAAACCAACAACGTTGAATTAATTGATACGCATCTCAACACCGTTGCGGGATACGTAAACACTCAGCAAACGCTGTTGCAAAACAGGCTGACGGTAAATGCGGGCATCCGGCTGGATAATCACGAGAAGAACGGTTCGGAATGGATTCCGCAATTCGGGTTAAGTTTCACGCCATCGGCGTCAACCGTGGTGAAAGCTATCGTGAGTAAAGGTTTCCGCAATCCCACCATCCGCGAAATGTATATGTTTCCGCCGCAAAATCCCGATCTGTTGCCGGAACGATTGATGAATTATGAAATATCGCTTCTGCAAACGCTTTTAGAGAATAGGTTAAGTCTCGGACTGAATTTGTTTTATATAAAAGGTGATAATATGATTCAGGTGGCAATGGTGGACAGCAGGCCGCTGAATGTGAATTCGGGAGAAGTGGAAAACAAGGGTTTCGAAATTACCGCCAACTATCAGGCAACAAGAAATTTACGATTCTCTACCAATTACAGTTTTCTCGATATGACATACAAAGTTCTCTCCGCTCCCGAACATAAATTGTACGTAAGCGGAACGTACGCCAAAGATCGCTGGACATTTTCGTCCGGTGTGCAATACATTGGAAACCTGTACAAAGCAGTCCGACCGGAACCGGTAAAGGAAACTTTTGTTCTCTGGAATGCCCGTGTAAATTATCGGGCGCTTGATTGGCTGAATCTATTCTTAAAAGGCGAAAACCTGCTTGGACAGGAATACGAAATAAACGCGGGATATCCGATGCCGAAAACTACCATCTTCGGCGGTATCCGATTACATTTTTAAAATTACAGAACTAATAACAAACTAAAAAACATTATGGACAGACGAAAATTTTTAAAAGCAGTTGCACTTACCGGCGCTGCCGTAACGACCATTAAAGATGCCGACGCGATGAGCGTACTCACGCAATCGTTTCAAACGAGCAACGCGCAAGCGAAATACGACATGATTGCCGTATTGGGCGGCGAACCCGAAGCCATGTTTCGTCGTGCAATGACGGAATTGGGCGGGATGAAAAACTTCATCAGCAAAGGCGACCGGGTTTGCGTGAAACCAAATATCGGATGGGATAAAACGCCCGAACTGGCGGCAAATACCAATCCAAAGTTAGTGACCGAAATCATCAAACAATGTTTCGATGCCGGAGCACGCGAAGTAACGGTTTTCGACCACACGTGCGACGACTGGCGCAAATGCTACGCCAGCAGCGGAATTGAAGAAGCTGCCAAAGCTGCCGGAGCGAAAGTTGTTCCCGCGCATCAGGAATCGTATTACAAAAGCGTTTCGTTGCCGAAAGGCAGAAGCCTGAAAGAGACAAAAATCCATCAGGCGATTGTTGATTCCGATAAATGGATTAATGTGCCGATTTTAAAAAATCACGGTGGAGCACAATTGACCATCTCGATGAAAAACTACATGGGAATTGTTTGGGATCGGGGATTTTTCCACGCAAACGATTTGCAGCAATGCATCGCCGACGTTTGCACCTACGCCAAAAAACCGGTATTGAACGTGGTGGACGCTTATAGGCTGATGAAAACCAGCGGCCCGCGCGGACGCTCCGAAGCGGATGTTGTGTTGTCGAAAGGATTGTTTGTTTCGCAAGACATCGTTGCCGTTGATACTGCCGCCGCCAATTTCTTCAATCAGGCCAGAGAAATGCCGTTGGATAAAGTCGGACATTTGGCAAAAGGCCAGGAGTTGGGTATCGGAACAATGAATTTGGACAAACTGAATATCAGAAGAATAAGGATATAAAATCACGATTTTGACTTGTAAAGACGCGATTAATCGCGTCTTTACCAAATTACTATAAAATGCTTAAAAAAATCCGGGTAACCGTATCCATAATTCTTTTTTCATTAATTACGTTTTACTTTCTCGATTTTGCAGGATTTCTCCCCGAAAGTCTGCACGGATTGGCTCATATTCAATTTGTTCCGGCACTTCTCGGCCTTCACGGTATTCTTGTAATACTGATTTTGCTCACGTTGATTTTTGGGCGCGTTTATTGCTCGTCGATTTGTCCGATGGGAATTTATCAGGATATTGTTTCGTGGTTTTCGAAGAAAATCTTGAAGAAAAAGAAGAAATACACCTACAGCAAAGCAAAAACCATACTCCGATGGAGTGTTTTTGGCGCAACGCTCGTTACGTTCCTGTTCGGATTCACGTTTCTGCTCGGGCTTCTCGATCCTTACGGCTCATTCGGCAGAATGGTTACTCATCTTTTCCGTCCTGCTTATCTTCTCGGGAACAATGTATTAGCAAGCATTTTCACGTCGTTCAACAATTACACTTTTTACAAAGTCGCCATTTATTCGTTGAGCATTTTTTCAACCATTGTCGCGCTTGTTTCGCTTCTTGTTATCGGATTTCTGGCATGGAAAAACGGCAGAACGTATTGCAACACCATTTGTCCGGTGGGAACAACGTTGGGATTTCTGAGCCGGTTTTCGCTTTTCAAAATTCAGTTTGTGGACGATAAATGCAACATGTGCGGTTTGTGCTCAATGAAGTGTAAAGCATCGTGTATCGACTCGAAAAACAAAATCGTCGATCACAACCGGTGCGTAACCTGTTTCAACTGCATTGAAGTGTGCAAACGCGACGCGATGCGATATGCACTTATTGCCCCGAAAAAGAAAAAAGCGACCCAAACGGTTCCGGCTTTTACTTACATCAAAGAAGACAAATCGGTGGATGAATCGAAACGCCGTTTTCTGTCGGCTACGTTAATAACAAGCATAGCAGCCGGAAAACTACTTGCTCAAACCGCTACCGAACCTTTGTTGCCCAAGCGTGAATTGAAACGTATAACGCCTATCGCACCGCCCGGGGCACTCAATTTCGATCATTTTCGGGAGAAATGTATTTCGTGCCACCTGTGCGTGAGCAAATGCCCGTCGCACGTGATAAAACCGGCGTTTCTGGAATATGGATTGGGTGGAATGATGCAACCGAAACTCTATTTCGATCACGGTTTCTGTAATTACGACTGTACGGTTTGTTGCGATGTTTGTCCAACGGATGCGCTGGTAAAACTTACCCAGGATGAAAAACACCACACGCAAATGGGAAAAGTAAATTTCATTATCGAGAACTGCATCGTGTATTACGACGAAACCAGTTGCGGAGCATGTTCCGAACACTGTCCCACGCAAGCCGTTCGAATGGTTCCGTACAAAGGCGCGCTCACTATCCCCGAAATTGAACCCGAAATTTGCGTGGGTTGCGGCGGCTGCGAATATGTTTGCCCGGCTATTCCGTATAAATCCATATACGTGGAAGGTTTAACGGCGCACAACATCATTGAGATCGAGCACGAAGAAGTGGAAGAAATGGTAATTGATGAGTTTGGATTTTAGAGAACACTGATAAAGTAACACTCAGGGACATTTTTCTGTCTTAATATTTTGAAATACCTTTCACAAATTGTTACAACATACTGGTTAATTCAATCTGCTCAAACAACATTAAAAATCACTAACAATGCCCCCAACTAATCTCTCAAAACAAATCGATTTCATAAAAGAGATCGATAAAATAAAATACATTCAGCGCAAAACCAAACTGTTCAACAGCGACAGGCACGAAAATGACGCGGAACACAGTTGGCATTTAGCCATGATGGCGCTTGTGCTGGCAGAACATTCCGATGAGCCGATTGATATACTAAAAGTACTGAAAATGGTGCTGATCCACGATATCGTGGAAATTGACGCCGGCGATACGTTTATTTACGACACACAGAAGAACCACACCAATACGGAACAGGAACTGATTGCTGCCAAACGAATATTCGGATTGTTGCCACAAAAACAAGCCGAAGAATTTTTCGAAATCTGGAAAGAATTCGAAGACGGCATTACCGATGAAGCGAAGTTTGCCAAATCGATGGACCGGTTTGAACCACTGCTACAAAACGCCTCCAACAACGGCGGCACGTGGACTGAGTTTAACGTGGATTACCAAAAAGTGTACGACAAGAAAAAAGCAATCAAAGACGGTTCTTCCGCCATCTGGAATTATGCCGAAAATTTATTGAACGAAAGTGTGGAGAAAGGTGTTTTAAGGAAGTTGTAATAAAATAT
>CAKTUP010000024.1 GCA_934621705.1 uncultured Petrimonas sp. | reverse complement strand
CTGAGAATTCGGGGCCTACGCCTTTTATTCTGAAAAGATCGGCATGGTTGGTCCATTTCAAGATAAATTTCTCATTAATTTCGGTTTCTTTGGCAATGGCGGCACGTCCCGCTTTGCTTGCGCATTTTTCCAGCAATCCGGCTACGCTGGTAATTCCTACACTTCTCAGTTTTTCACCGAATACGGTGCTGATTCCTTCAATTTCTTCAATTTTGTACGACATAATTTTTTATTTTATGGGGTGAAACATAAGTTTTTCAAATATACACAAATTGTTTCTATTGTTGAAAAATCGACGATACTTACTTAAAAGTGGGGAATAATTACCTACTTTTTCTTTTCATTCGCCAAATCGGCCGGAAAAGTTACTTTGTATTTCACGCTTCCGTCGAGTAAACGGATCCAGGTATCAAACTCGCGTTTTCCTTCTTTTAGCACAACAATTCTCGAACCGTTCATTTCGGGAACATAAGTAGTTCGCCAGCCGGTAAATTGTCCGTAAGTCAACGCGATGTCGTAATAATTCACGATATAATCGTTCACGTGGTCATGTCCGACAAACGTACCCATCACATCACGCATTTCTTTCATCGCGAGAAACATACCCGAATTTAAATCCGACGGGCATTCATCTTCCTTGCGCACTCCCACCCTTTTGTTACTTTCGTCGTTAAACGCCAAGCGATATTCCGGCAACGGAATGTGAAAATACGCCAACGCCGGCAGCGGCTGAAAATTGTTTTGGGTGGTGAAATGTAAGCTTTGCTTTTTGTACCAATCGATAATATCGGTGGTTATCCAACCGTAGCCCGGCACATCGTTTATGGTGGAATATGCTCCGGAATCGAAACAATAAATCAGCGATTTCACCTGCATATCTTTCTCGCTTCCGTAAACGGGAATGACGTTATTCATTACTCCGTTTAACTGTCCGCTTGTAGAATAATTACAATTGTAGGGGTAACTTGTAATGATTTTTTCGAGTTCGAGACGGGTTGTGCCGTTTTCATCGTCGTGATTTCCCAGCGTAACGGCAAACGGTATTTTCCGGTCGATAACAAGTTTTGTAAGCGCATCCCATCCGGTTTTTGCCGGTTTTCCGGTAACGATATCGCCGGTAAAGATCACCATATCGGGTTTTTCGGCATCCAACACCCGCTGAATAGCCAACAATGCCGTGTCTGATTTTGAATTTCCGTGCACGTAATGCACATCGGTAAACTGGACAATTTTAAACGAGCCGTCTTTGTTGAAGTTCAGTTTCTGAGCATTGACTGATGTAAAAATCAGTAGAACTAAACAGAAAGCAAATGTCTTTTTCACTAATTCAGGATTTTAATTAGTTTATTTATAAGATGTTATTTTTCTCATAACCCCTCTCCGCTTTGCGGTACTCCTCGCCCCCTCTCTAAATCTCTCCCCACAAGGGAGAGACCTCGGATCGACTTTGATAAACCGCTGCCCGTGCTCCCCTCTCTTGTGGAGAGGGGTTGGGGGTGAGGCCATCATTTACACTACGTACAACGAACTTATCGACTCGTTGTTGCAAACCCGCATAATGGCGTTGGCAAACATATCGGCAACCGATAACACCTTCACTTTACTGCACGATTTTGTATAAGGAATACTGTCGGTAAAAATAATTTCGGTGAGAGAAGACTCTTCAACGCGATCGCTTGCAGGGTCAGACATTACGGCGTGGCTGGCGATAGCTCTCACCGATTTCGCTCCGTTTTTCATCATCAGGTCTGCCGCTTTTGTCATGGTTCCGGCCGTATCTACAATGTCGTCGATAAGCAATACATCCATATCCGTCACATCCCCAATAATCTGCATATCGGCAATTTCATTGGCTTTTTTCCGGATTTTGTAACAGATCACCATCGGACAACCCAAAAACTTGGCATAGGCGCTGGCGCGCTTGGTTCCGCCCACGTCGGGCGTGGCAATGACCAGGTTGTCTTGATTGAAAGTTTTCATATAATCCACAAAAACTCCCGATCCATACAAGTGGTCCACCGGCACATTGAAGAAACCCTGAATCTGGTCGGCATGCAAGTCCATGGTTATCAATCGGCTGATACCCGCGGTACTGAGCATATCGGCAATGAGTTTTGCCCCGATACTCACCCGCGGCTTGTCTTTCCTGTCTTGGCGCGCCCATCCGAAATAAGGGACAACTGCGATAATGGACTTCGCTGACGCGCGCTTCGCGGCATCAACCATCAGCAGCAGCTCCATCAAATTATCGGAACTGGGAAAAGTGGACTGGATAAGAAAAACCTGTCTTCCACGAATGGATTCTTCGTAAGAAACCGAAAACTCTCCATCGGCAAAATGCTCGATGATCATGTTTCCTAACGGACACCCTAAACTATTGCAAACCTTCTCGGCAAAATAACGCGATTTTGTTCCCGAAAAGATTTTAAACGGCTTGTCTTGCATGACTTGTTGATTGTGATTTAATTAGTAAATTATTTGGTTGATTCTCTCTTTCTGATAGCTTTTCGATGAACAAAAGTACAAACTATATTCTAATAAAACTTTATAAAGCAGAAATTTTGTACAACTCGCCCGAATTTGCCGAAACACTCACCCCGATAGGATTGTTTCTGGAAAAACTGATGTAGGACTTACTGTTCGATAGCAACGGAAAAGCTTTCAGGCTCTCGGTTTGTGGTATTTCGAAGAAATCGAAAGCATGGTCAGGAATATGTATAACCACGTCGGCATCGTTGTTATCGAAATTAACCACTGCCAGAATTAATTCTTTTTCGGCGCCGCGCAAAAATGCGAATTGTCGGGTGGAGTCAAACTCCATATTATCGTAATTGGCGGGCATCAGGTCGTAAAATTGCCCTTCGCGCAATGCTTTTTCTTTGTTGCACAGAGTTATAAGCTTGGAATAGAATTTTTTCAGTTCCTGTTCTTCTTTCGTCAGCAAGGCGTCGTTCCATTTTCCGTTGTTGTTCCAGCGCCTTACGGTGTCCACCGACCAGTAATCGAAAATGGTGGTACGTCCGTTTTTGCCGCTGAAACCTTCTTCGTCCATTCCCGGTTCGCCCAGTTCCTGTCCGAAATAAACCATCACCGGATTTATGTTCACGCAGGCGGTAACGATCATGGCCGCTTCGCCGTTTTTGCCGCTTTTCAGGAAATAATCGGATGCAACGCGCTGTTCGTCGTGGTTTTCGATGAAGTTGAGCATTTTGTGCTGAATATCGCCTACGTTGTTTAACGTGAAAGTAATGTCGGACGATGGACGATAGCCGCAGGCCACGTCGCGCAACACGTCGTAAAGGCCGACTTTATCGTACAGGTAATCGAAAATATTATCGCCCAGAAACGAGCGGTACGCGTCGGGATTGTATATTTCCGCAATGAAAATAATGCGGGGGAACTTATTTTTCACCTGCGGGATCACCCACTGCCAAAACTCCAGCGGAACCATTTCGGCCATATCCACCCGAAAACCGTCCACATTTTTCTTCGACCAGAACATCAGCACATCTTTCATCTTTTTCCACGTATCGGGAATTTCGGAAAAATGTTTCGCGTTTCCGTTCTGTATGTCGATGCCGTAGTTCAGTTTCACCGTTTCGTACCAGTCGTATTGCGTGGGTTTATTGGTAAAACAGTCGTTTCCGGTAACTTTTGCGGGCGATTCTTTGTAGGATACATCAGCCATTTTTCGCACCGGAAACTGTATTTCCAGTTCTTCGCCGGGCAGGTAATAAAAGTTGTTGTTGGGCGAAAAAGCAACCGAAGTATCATCGTTGCTTCCGAACTCTTTCACCCCTTTCGGGCGGTTGGCCGACTTGTAATTCCGCGCCAGGTGATTGGGCACAAAATCGATGATCACCTGCATTCCGGCATTGTGAATGCGCTCAACCACCGCTTCAAATTCACGCATGCGGTCGTTTACGTTTATCGCCAGATCCGGGTCAACATCGTAAACATCGCGCACGGCGTACGGTGAGCCGGCATTGCCTTTTATTATTTCTGGATATTCTTTCGGGATGCCGAATTTGGTGTAATCGGTGGCAGACGCGTGAGCCGGCACCCCGATGAGCCAAACGTGAGAATAGCCGTTTTTTTTGAGTTGATTGAGAAACTTACCGGTGATGTCGTTGAACTTTCCGCATCCGTTCTCTTCAATGGTTCCGTTTTGAATGTTGTTGGATTGAGTATTGCCGAGCAAACGCGGCAGAAGCTGATAAATGAATATTTTATGTGGGTTCATAAAGTTGTTTTTTTAAGTTTGTTAATTCGCTGCCTTACTTTTTCTTCCAATTGATAATGCCGATGGCATCTTCTGACGATGTGTAGTGACTTCTCTTCTCCAAGCGCTGTTGCGGCGCATTCATATCCTATTTCACTTATTTTATCTATATTGTGTAAGTCGAACATAAAATACTTTTGTATTTCCGGCGCTTCCACCAAAACATCACATAATTTCCTATCCATTAACGTGTTGGAATTCGACATAAGCTTAAACGTACGTTCAGCTGTGGTTTTAATATTGGTTTTGTCGGGCAACGGCGTTATAAGCGAAACATTAACTCCTATAACATACTTGCACTCTTCTCTGATAACGGAAACGGGGAAATTCTTCAACAATCCGCCATCTACATACGCCACATCATCGATGATCTTAGGAGTGAAAACAATTGGAACCGAACAAGAGGCCACCACCGCATCAACTAACGAACTCCCTTCTGAAAAAACGGTGGTTCTGCCTTTTTCCCAATTAGTTGCAATTACTTTAAACGGTATTTGCAATTGCTCGAAAGTGGTGGATCTAAGGTTTTGCTTCAAAAATCTTTCGAGTCCGGTACTTTTAAAAAATCCGGTTTTGGGAATGGAAAGTTCAACAAACTGCCTAAGTTCACGTTTCTTAAAAAGCTCGCCAATCTCATCGGGAGTAAAACCATCGGCATAAAAAACTCCCGCTAACGCACCGGCGCTGGTTCCTGCAATTACGTCGGGTTTCAGCCCGTAACTTTCAAATACCTTGAAAGCGCCCAGGTGAGCAAACCCTTTGGCGCCGCCGCCACTTAGCGCATAACCTAAATAATATGGATGATTTCGTCCGAATATTGCCACGACGGTTAATTTTACTGCTTCCACAAAAATAATGATTTTTGTAGATAAACAGAGCATAAAAGTCAAATTTATACTTTTTTATAACTGCCGGCGGATTAATTTTCTTTGGGCTATATGCAGGAACTTGTTGTGGGAAACAGTTAAGTTCTATTTTGCGTCCCGAAAAGAACGAACAACAATAGCCATAGGCGCAACCTGCGGAATCGGACAGACAATCCAATGCGAGCTGTAGGCGTTGAATTCCTTTGGAGATTTTTAAGACTTAACAGCCCTGCTTGTTACGCTGAAAGGGTTTGCTTACCACATACACCCTACTCTTTGAGATTTCGAGAAAAAGTGCTAACTTGCAACCCTAAATTATTTATAATTTAAAAAGATAGTAATGACAAGAGAAATTGAAAAAGTGGTAAAAGGTTCCCGCCAGATTGACGGCGCGGGAGTGCATTTGGTAAGGGTTTTCGGATACAGGGATGTGAAGGATTTCGACCCGTTTCTGATGCTCGATGCGTTCGATTCTAAAAACCCCGAAGACTACACAAAAGGGTTTCCGTGGCATCCGCACCGGGGAATTGAAACGGTTACGTACTTGATCAGCGGCCGCATTGATCACGAAGACAGCTTAGGCAACAAGGGCACTATTTCGGCCGGCGGCTGCCAGTGGATGACGGCCGGAAGCGGCATCCTGCATCAGGAAATGCCCATTGCATCCGATCGGATGCTGGGAGCGCAGCTTTGGGTGAACCTGGCGGCAAAGGATAAAATGACCGAACCGAAATACCGGGACATCACAGCCGATATGGTTCCGGTGTTGAAGAGCGAAAATGGCGAAATCCGCGTTTTATCGGGCACTTACAAAGGCACACAAGGCGCCATGCAACCCGATTACGTGCAGGTGCTGTACTTAGATGTGATGGTTTATCCCGGAAAATCGATGGTTATTCCGGCAAAATCCAACGAGAACGTTTTTGTGTACATTGTTGACGGCAACGGAACAACGGGCGAAAAATCGACGCCCATACAATCGCATTCGGCGGTGTTGTTCAGCAAGGGCGACCAACTGGTCTTTAACGCCGCAGGCGAAGGTTTGCGGATGTTGCTGGTGTCGGGAGAATCGCTGAACGAACCGATATCGTGGGGCGGACCCATCGTGATGAACACGCGCGAAGAGTTGAATTTCGCTTTCGAAGAATTGGAGAACGGAACGTTTATAAAGCACGGGTAACCGTCTGACCGATTACCGGTCTGACGGTTTGATGAAAACACTTCTCACCTTATCAGCGGCTTCTTCTTGTATCTTTTTCTCGATATCGTGCAGTGATTCGGATTTTAATACGGCGGTTTGATGCTCCACTACGGTAATTGTATCCGTAATTTTCAGCAGTTGTGCAATGTCGTGTGACGAAATAAGGATGAGGGAACCGGTATTTCTTAATTCTTTCAGAAGCTCAGAAAGATAAGATGCCGAAATGATATCCAACCCGTTAAAAGGCTCGTCCAATAGCAATAAATCGTTGTTTTGCAGCAGCAATGCCAGCAAGTGTAGCTTTTTCAGCATTCCGGTGGAGTAATCTTCGCCGTATTTATGGAGAGGGAGGGCAAATAACTGATTCAGTTTGTCTAATTTACTGATGTCTTCCTTGCGGTTTTTTGCCGAAAGACAAAACCGGATGAATTCATAGCCTGTAATGCGGGGAAACATATACGGAGTAGCAGACAATATGCCGACCGACACGATTCCTTTCTTCTCTATCGTTCCCTTATAACCGATGTTTCCGGCAATGCAGTTGAAAAGGGTGGTTTTTCCCGCGCCATTATTTCCTATTATTCCGTGTAGCATGCCGGAACGATAATGCAAATGAACGTCCTTTAACACTGGGAAATCACCGTAGCTTTTGCTTAGCCCGTTAATAAGTAATTCCTTCATTGAAAGTAAGTATTTTCTCAACTCTTTTTTTACAAAAGTAATAGAGCAATAAATAATAAACCGGAATGAGCGCTGTTCCGTATATCGACAAAGCGCAACCTGCCTGAAACAACATCCCGACGAATAAAAACAGCGCCGATATAAGCGAGGATGGATAAAAAATATATTTAATCCACAACATGTTCAATCCGAGGAGTATGAGAAACACAAAACCCAGTCTCGTTATCCATTGGTGCGGAAACAATATCAATTGCAATACGGCTAACGGAAATACGAAGATAAAAGCGTTATACAGCGTTTCGTGCAAGGTGCGTCTCATAAAATGGCGGGCATTAAGGTAGATGGTGACAAAATCTTTTTCTTCTTGTTGAAAAATGATGATCAGCATCGTTACAAAAGAAGATGCGCCCAATGCAACAGCAGCTAAGTTGAAATTCTGATGCCGATATGCCATAATCGTAACAAATAGAATAAGCAACCAAAGCGCCGGAACGAATATCCGGTATTGCGAATGCCACAGATAGGCGCTTTTCGCGAAAAAAGGTGAAGGTATAATAATTCTTTGGGGGAGAAGCGAAAAACCTTTTTCCGCAAACAAAAGATACAGCGCTGTAGTCAACACGGATATCATCCAGAAACGAATGTCTAAGAACAGAAACGGCACCGATAGCACAAAAGTGTCAATGAACAACGACAAAATATGCATATACCGATATTGTTTTAGAAACTCATCCTTATTGTGTTTGTATTTTACCTGCGTACACAGAAGTGTTTGTACGGCAGCTACCGTTAACAACGATTTCCAGGTAACCGCTATGGATATTTTGGTTAATGCCAAAGCAACAGTCGCCGCCAATACAACTAAAACAACAAGGTAGGCAACGGGTATCTCTTTAATAAACCGTATAAAGATTTTCCATTTTAGCTGAACCAAGAGTTTAAGCTGGGTGTACATAAAATATTCCTTTAAGTTACCTATCTTTTTTCCGGACACGCCGGGCGATTTCCGCCGATTAGACGGACAAGCTCTATCGCCGGGCGCATTCTTCCGATTGCGTTTCATTTCCTGAGTTTATCAATGCTACTTTTCCCAACAAAGTATTAGTACACGGATGACACGGATTCCCGTCGGATTAAAACAGATTATCATTGTCAAAACAATAAAAAAATCTGTGTTTATCCATTTATATCTGTGTCATCTGTGTACCGATTTATTTTGATAAAGTAATATTAAACATATCATTATTGGTTGAAACTAATTTTCTCTTCGATGAAACAACCTGTTTCATCAATCGTTCATTCACAATTTGCTGTTCGTTTAATTTCTGATATAGAAAATTCCATTGTTGTTTAAGTTCTGCAAGTTCCATTGTTTTGAGTTTTAGGGATTGTATCTGTTTGACGCAGATTCCGGCAAAAAACTACAGAACTTAGTTCATTTGAAATTTAAACTTTAATACTGTATCATTAAGTAACGCCCTTATCCAATTCTTTCGAAATTTCAATGGCTTCTTTAATGATGTTATCGGGATAATCGTTTATCTGAAGGATTCTGATGGCGTTTCGGTTTTTCAGTTTACCGTCTTTTATTTTGTAGTCGAAATCGACGGTTTTGTTGTTCACGTTTTCGCTGAAATGGTACAGTTCGTATTCGTCTTTTAATAAATCGGCCAGTTCAATGTCGTGGGTTGACACAAAAACCATATTGTCTTTTGCCAACGCGGATAATACGGCTTTTCCTGCCGAAATTCGTTCGATAGTGTTAGTCCCTTTAAATATCTCGTCCAATAAGAATATATTTGATGTTTTGCTTTCGCACTTATCAATCATATCTTTTATGGTCAGCACTTCTTCGAAATAGTAACTTTTGTCGTTCAATAAATCATCGCTGATTCTTATGGCGGAGTAAATCCGGGTGTGCGGCAACCGAAGTTCTTGAGCAAAACAGGTGTTTAGCGTTAAGCCCGTGATGACGTTGATTCCGATTGTGCGGATAAACGACGTTTTTCCCGACATGTTTGAGCCGGTGAGCAGGATGGATTTTTTGTTTAACCGAATACTGTTCTTCACGCAATTGTAAATCAGGGGATGATACGCTTCCGTTGCCGCGAGCGCTTGCTTATCATTCGTTATCTGCGGCATGCAAAAACTATTCACTCCTTTTCGAAGCGAAGCAATGGATAGCAAAGCGTCTATCTGTCCCACGAATGTAAATACATCTTCTATCTCTTTTCTTTTCGAGTCGAGTTGCTTTAATGTATTGAACAGCAACAGCGGTTCCAGAAGAAAAAGTATTTTAAACAATTCGAAGATTCCCCAGAACATGGTTTGAATGTCGCTTTGTAGTTTTGTTTCTAAGTTGAAGAATGACATCCAGTTTCGTACGTTGTGAATAACGGCGATGGACGGTAAAAGATCAGGGTTTATTTCTTGTAACAGTGGCTTTTTATAAAGTTCGCGGGCTGCGTTGTTTAACTTTAAAAGCTGAGGAATAGAGCCAACGTAACGATACAAATTTCTTTTGTTCCAGTAATGCACGCCGAAATTGACAACAAAAACGCCCAACAAAACCAGAAACATTGCCGGATTAAAAAATGACATTACCAATGAAAGCACGCTGGTAAACGAAAGCAGTTGAATAACCGCGTACCATTTGGGCCGTTGTATGAGTTCTTCCTGAAAAAGCGATGCAACGTAATAGGCTTCGCGCTCGTTTAACTTGGATAATTCGGTTTGGACGGATACCCTGAAATCGGGATCGTTGGTGAAATGAGTTACAATTTTCTCCTGCGTGTCAATTCCGGCAAAATCCGCGGGAATTACCCTGAGTTTGTTGTAAAGGTATTGTTGCCCCACTTTTGAGTTTGTTCTGTCGATGAACATAAATAACTCATCAAAATCCAGGTCGTTGCACGTTTTGTCGGACAGTACTTGCAAAGAGTTTGAGTTATTCTTGTTTCGAAAATAACTCTCTATTTGCTCAAACTCAAATGAGTCGTCCTTCGGATTTCCAAAGGATTCGATGAGCTTTTCTATGTGTTTTTTTCTGCGGTTATTCATTATAAGTACTAATCAAAAATTACTTTATTCCCTAAAACGATCGGGATTTGCTTTGCAAAATTTTTATATACAGCCACTAATTGCACGAATTGGCACGAATAAATCAGTTTTGCTGATTTAAAATTCGTGTTTATTCGTGATATTCGTGGCAAAAATAACTATAACTAATTTGTGTTCAATACTTAAGTGTCTCATTCTTAAACTTCACATGGCGTTTTTTATTTCGGCTATTTTTCGCTCTCTGACCCACGAAAATGTTTTGCTGCTCAACCGGCAATGTTGGTAAAGCTGAAGCGCTTTCTCCAGGTATTTTTTCGATGTACCGGATGTATCGGCAAAAGCTATTTGGGAAAGGAAATCGGCCAGTTGTTCCGTGTTATCGATATCAAAGCCCTTGAAGGAAGACAAATACTGAACGGATGCTTCGTTGTCCAAGTCAAGAAAACGGTCGAGGTCGAAATTGATTTCATTTAACAACATTCCTTTTGCGTCTTCCGTTTGTTTTTCGATAGTGATGGCTAAGTTTTCTTTACCGCCAAAGAGCTTTTGTTTTAGGGCGGTTAGTATCAGTCCTATCTTTTCGATTTCCAGCAGGAGGTAGTCTCTTCGTTCCATTGTTTTAATTTGGTTTTGGAGTATTGAAAAATGTCTTTCATTTTCAGGTGCTTCATATGTTTGTTGTTCGTGTATACAAAAATAATAAATAAAATGGCAAAACAATTGAGATATACATCTTTAAAGTCAAAAATAAAAAGAGGTTTCAGGTAGATAAAGTCGAGGATGCCGTTTTTCCAAATTATATTTCCAATGAAAGCACATGCAAATCCCGATAGTTGAAAAACCATTCCCGCATCAAGAAGTTTTTTGTTGACGGTGGAATTGCTTTTCAAAAAACCATACAACACAAGAAATATGCCTTGAGCAAACAGAAACAAAAGAATGTGAAACCACAATCCCAGGTTTATATTGAAATATTTATAGAGCAAAGAGTTCAGGTAACTGTGTTTGCTGTTGAAAAACGGTTTAAACTCCAGCAATCCAGGGATGATTTCGAAATGGGTATCCAGAAAATAAGCGTTTACAACAATCTTAACCGCCTGGTCTACAGCTATTAAGAAAACAATCCAAAAGAGTATGTGTTGTTTTTTCATTTAGAGAATCTATTTTGTTCTAATCGTGAAACTTACACCAACAGGCGCTCTATTTACGAAGTTAAAAACTTCGTCTCCCGAAGTGCAGCCGGTACTTTTTTCAACTTCGAAACGGGATAAACGGCAAGAACTCCAAAGACACCCTTTGTACCACTACAAAGAGTGTCTTTGCTTACCTACAAAGACACTCTTTGATTACCTGCAAACGCACCCTTTGCAACGTTACGCAATTACCACAGGTTGGTCGAACACCACCGTGCGGGGCTGTTTCAGGGTTACGTTCCCGCTGCTGAACTGCGTGGTAACCATCAACTCGTACTCTCCGGCGGCGAGGCTGTCGGGTACGAGAATGAGCAGGCGCGAAGGTTCGTTAAGTACCATATCGGCCGGAAGGAGTTTGGTTTCTTCCCGGGTGTCGATATTGCGGAAAACCACGCCGTTGGCTTGGTTGTCGCCCACGATTTTCAGGTAGCTGCCCCTGATTTCGGCATTGCGCCCTTTGGTGAGCGTGCCGTCGGTAGCGCCCGTGGTGCTGTCCGTTACGGTGTAAATGGCAATGGGTTCGCGCTGTTCGCCCAAGATTTCCACGTTGGTTTCGGCAATGGCTTTGCGCAACTCGTTGCCCTGGCTCATGGCCACATACACGCTGTTCACCTTGGGATCCCACGCGCGGCTGTAGAAATTACCCTTTATCACCGGGCGCATATACGCCAACCCGGTGTTAATGGTGTAACCTTGCACTACCCGTTCGGCCGTTTTGCGGTTGAAACGGGTGATGATGTCGATGGCTGTTTCCGGTCTTATTTCCATTCCTTCCTTCTGGAGTTCTTTTACCAGGTCGGAAATGGTTAAGCTGCCCAATGTCTGCGGAACGGCCACGTAATCGCTTTTGTCTTCGGTTAATTGGTTTGGGCGTAACCAAGCATTTAGTTTAGCCATACGAATTAGTTTTTAGACGTTAGACTTGGAGATAGCAGATGTCAGACCGCTTCGCTGGCAGATTGCTGTGCTGACAGATCGCTTCGCTGGCAGAATACAGATATAAACTTATCCGTCTGAAATCTGATGTCTGTCGTCTGAAATCTACTATCTGCCAGCAAAGATAAATCTTCCGGTTTTAATAAATCTTGATTCAAATCAAGACACAATGTTAAAAAACAGGATGTTATTGCTCTTTCATTTTCCGGCGGATGCGGCTCAGGGTTTCGGGGGTAATTTGCAGGTACGAAGCCAGGTCTTTGGCGGTGGTGTGGTGGAATATATCGGGGCAGCGATGCAGGATTTCGGCATAACGCTCTTCCGCGGTGCGGGTGTAGGTAGCGATCAATCGTTGATAAATTTCGGAATATAAGATTTCGGTAATCCGCAACAGTTGTTCGCGGATGTCGGGGTGTTGGGTTATAAATTGATTGAATTTCTCGATAGTGAGCACATATACTTCGCTGTCGTACAAAGCATTGATATCCACGTTGGCCAGCCCTTTCAGCCGGAACGCGGCATAGTCGCCCACAAACGAGTTCTCAAAGGCATAGCCCACCACGTGCCGGTTTGCGGCGGTATCGTGAGCGGCATAAACAAAAGCGCCGCTGCGTATATATCCCAATGCTTTGCAGGATTTTCCGGCCACACAAAACGGTTCGTTGCGGCGGTATTGCACCAATGTGCCGTTTTGTTCCATGAAATCGATTAACCAGGAATAATCGAATTGGGTGATGTAGGTGTTGAAATCTGCCACAGCCTTTTTCATGGTTGCAAAGATAAACGATAATTCGTAATTTAGTAACGGATAAAACAAGCAGGTGGTTTTTTTAACGGGGAATATGAATATTCATTTTATTACCTGATTGACCGAATGCCTGACGGACGGGGTTGTTGAACCTTCCTGAGTCCCCCTCGAGCTGCTGAGTTCTCGCGTTGTGTCCCGCAAGGGACGAATAATAGTAGCCATAGGTGTAAACCTATGGAGAATGTAACACCACCCGCACCAACACCAACGGTGTTGAACGATATATCGGGTCGACACCTTCGGGTCGAAACAATTGATTCACCATTTCCCGTGCGTTTCACACACGGCTATTTTAGTTTAATCCCTTTGGGATTTAGGAAGCGGAGGGTAAAAAGAAAGTTTCAAATGGCAAGTCAATCGTTTACGCTTTAGACCACTCATCAGTCACATACTTTGTTCCCACTCATTCTTCAATTGCAGAATGCTTTTATCGAAAGCGGGGTGAATGGTATAGGGAGAGATTTCCGCGAAAGGGGTTAAAACAAAATCGCGAAGGTGGAACCGGGCAGATGTCTCTTAATCTTTTATACTAACAAAACATTACCTATCTGATATATTTCGCACAATTATGGTTACTTCCGATGTATCGGATGTAAAAAATATCACTCTCGAAATTAAAAAACACGTACCATTGTGTTTCGTTGTTTCGTTTAAAAACGGAATAATACAAATCATTTCCGTATCTGGAAAAGTAAGGCGGTGCAATTTTGTATGGCATTTTGGCAATATCATTCTCGATGCTGTCAATAATCCAACCTACATAATCATAAGCGGATGTTCTAAAACCAAAGTATTCTTTTTCGTATAAAATATCTATAAGTTCATTCAGATAAATTTCTACGACATCATCAAAAAGAACTTTCATTGTTCAAAAAGTGTATCAATATGTTTGAATACACGTTTTTTTAATTCTTGTCCGGTAATACCCCGGGCTAAATCTTCATCCGTTATCGTACGGTCAGAAACAACCAAATGAATTAGCTTGTTACCACGTTTAACAACAACTCTTTCGCTTTCGGCTAATTCAAGATATTTTCTCTGCTCATTACGCAAATCTGTTGGACTGATTATTATCATAGCTTTAATTATTTAATAAATTACATTCGCAAATGTACGAAAATTCGTACGCGAAACAAAATATAGTACACCCAATTAGTTGAATTGTTTTCTTTTTAAGTTATAGTAGTTTTTTAACGTGGAATAATCAAGGTTATAAAAAAATGTATTTTTCTTTTATCAGTGAAAATCTGCTTTATCCGTGTTATCTGCGTGCTTATTATACAACTCATTCTTCAATTGCAGGATGCTTTTATCGAAAACGGGGTGAATAGTATTGGGAGAGATTTCCGCGAAAGGGGTTAACACAAAATCGCGAAGATGAAACCGGGGGTGCGGAACGATTAAACCGGCTTCTTCGATGATAAGGTTGTCAAACAGCAGGATATCGATATCGATAAGACGGTCGGCATACAATTTATCATGAGATTTATTGGTTCGCCCCAGTTTCTTTTCAATTTCCTGAGTTTCCTGCAGCACTTCACGGGCGCTCAGGGTGGTTGCAACTTCACACACGGAATTTACAAACTCGTTTTCAGACTCAAACCCTTCGGGTTGGGTAATGTAAAAAGCGGATTGGGAAACGATTTTCCCAATCCGCTTTTTTATTTGTCGGTACGCCCGTTCGATGTTTTGTTGCTTGTCTCCCAAATTGGAGCCTAAACCTAAGAAAACATGGTGAGTTGTCATTCGTGCTGCCTTTATTAAGCATCAGACGGATTTTAAACCGCCGGATGCTTAGAACAGTTTTTTCGATGGGTTTTAGACGCGATGAATCGCGTCTCTACGACATCCGTCATCCAGCTAAATGATCAGCATGGCATCGCCATAGGCGCCAAACTCGTATTTCTCCTTGATGGCCGTCTGGTAAACATCCATAATTTTTTCGTAACCGCCAAAAGCGCAAGCCACCATCAGAAGTGTGGAATAGGGCAAATGGAAATTGGTAACGAGCGCATCGGGTAACGTGAAATCGTAAGGCGGGAAAATAAATTTGTTTGTCCAGCCTGTGCGCGGCTTGATGTGCCCGTCGGTGCTGATGGTGGTTTCGATGGCGCGCAAAACCGATGTGCCCACGGCACAAATCTTGTGTCCGTTATCTTTTGCCGCATTTACCCTGTCGCACAATTCCTGAGTTACGATCATCTCTTCCGAGTCGATCTTGTGCTTGGTTAAATCTTCCACATCGATGTCGCGATACGCACCCAAACCGTGATGCAGCGTGAGAAATCCGTAATCGATATTTTTTATCTGCATCCGCTTCATCAACTCGCGGCTGAAATGCAAACCGGCTGCGGGAACCACTACGGCGCCTTCGTTGCTGGCAAAAATATTTTGATACCTGTCGGCATCTTCCGGTTCGGCATGCCGCTCCATGTATTCCGGAATCGGCGTTTCCCCGATAGAGAACAGCAAATCTTTGAATTCTTCGTAAGGCCCGTCGTAAAGAAAACGAAGCGTGCGGCCGCGCGACGTGGTGTTGTCGATAACTTCGGCTACCAGTTCTTCGTTCTCGCCGAAATACAACTTGTTTCCTATCCTAATCTTTCGGGCAGGATTTACCAACACGTCCCACAAGTGCTGCGCGGGATTGAGTTCCCGCAACAAAAACACTTCTATTTTGGCTCCCGTTTTTTCTTTGTTTCCAAACAAACGGGCAGGAAATACTTTGGTGTCGTTGAAAACAAAAAAGTCGTGTTCGTTGAAATAATCCAGAACATCCTTAAAAACCAGGTGCTCTATTTTGTCGGAATCTTTGTGAACCACCAACAATCTCGATTCGTCGCGATGTTTTTGCGGATGCTTGGCGATCAATTCTTCCGGCAATGTAAATTTAAATTGTGAAAGTTTCATATCTAAGTTTGACGTTTGACGTTTAAGGTTCAGAGTTCGTAACTCTTTGAAAACCAAAACTCAAAACTAATTTCTAATGTTTTATTTCTGATTCAAAAAACTCATCCAGTTCTTCAACCTGTAAACAGTTGTCGATTGAAATGCTTCCAACTTTTGTGCGCGTGAGCGCTGTAAGATGCGCTCCCGATTGCAAACTCACGCCAATATCGCGCGCCAAAGCGCGAATGTATGTGCCTTTGCTGCAAACAACGCGGATAGTCAAGGTTGGTAAATTATACGATAGCAATTCAATATTATCTATAACCAACATTTTGGGTTTTAGTTCAATCTCTTCGTTTTTTCTGGCAAATTCGTAGGCTCTTTTACCATCGATCTTTACTGCCGAAAAAACGGGCGGGATTTGCTCTATTTCGCCGATGAATTTCTTTAGGCACTCTTCCACTTTCTCTCGGGTGATATGTTCCGTGGGATATTCTGCATCGATTTCCGTTTCCAGGTCGAAAGACGGAGTTGTAGCTCCCAGCCGAATTTCTGCGATGTATTCTTTTGTTTGGGCTTGAAGCCGTTCAATTTCTTTTGTTTTTTTTCCCGTGCAAACTACCATTACGCCGGTTGCCAGCGGATCGAGCGTGCCGGCGTGTCCCACTTTCAGTTTTTTGATTTTCAGCTTTCTGCACAATTTTGCGCGCACCACCCGCACCAAACGAAACGAAGTCCAGTGCAGCGGTTTATTGATGCACAAAATTTCTCCTTCAATAAAATTCATTAAGAAATTACATTTGAAATGGTTCCCGATAACAACAGTACAATCAACACGCTTCCGACAATAATCCGGTACCAGCCAAATGCCTTGAACCCATATTTGGTAAGAAAATCGATAAAAAACTTGATGGCGATGATGGCAACAATAAAAGCCACAATGTTTCCGACAATAAGTATTCCGATGTTTTCGTGTAACATGGCGGCGCTCATCGGGTCTTTTATCAGTTGATACAGTTTGTATCCGGCAGCGGCAGCCATGGTTGGGACAGCCAGAAAGAACGAAAACTCGGCGGCGTTTTTCCGATCGAGTTTCGTACTCATTCCGCCCACGATGCTCGCCATTGACCTCGAAACGCCGGGAATCATGGCAATACACTGGAAAAATCCGATCTTCAACGCGCGTTGCCACGAAATGGATTGGTCTTCACCGGGTTTGTTGAACATTCTATCCACAAAAAGCATAAAAATTCCGCCAATCACCAACATCACGCTTACCACGAAAACGTTTTCGAGCAGCGAATCGATCTTGTCGCTAAACAGCAAACCCAACATTCCGGCAGGAAGAACGGCGATAAACAATTTCCAATAGAAATCGAATTTGTGCAGAAACCGTTTCAGGTATGTCCACCATTTTTGTGCGAAACTCATTCCTTCCACCGCGTTTTTATCGAAAACGGTAATCGGGTTCAACCTGAAAAATCGTTTCCAGTAAAGAATAACCACCGAAAGAATGGCACCAAACTGAATAATTACCGTGAAGGCTTTTACAAAAGGCGTGCTTTCTATGCCCAGCAATGATTGGGCTATAATCATGTGTCCGGTGGATGAGACGGGCAAAAACTCCGTCAATCCTTCTACAATAGCAATAATAATTGCTTCTAAAATGCTCATAATTATTTTGTTTCTTTTTCCTTCTTATCCTTTGCCGGATACAAAATTCCGACAATCATCAGCACAAAGCCAAGCAAAGAAACAACGGGTGCCACTTTAATGCGTCGCGCACTAAAAATATCGGGTTCGAAACCTTCGAAAGTGGTTGCCGGGCCGCTCATCAGCAAAAAGCCGATTATAATAATGAGAACGGCTGCGCCACATATAATAAGGTTTATTTTGTGGAAAGCAAGATTTTTGTGAGACATAATTTTTTAGTTGTGAGTTTGGAGTTATGAGTTTTTTAGACCGCTGCGCTGGCAGAACCCCTCCTCAGTCCTCCCCAAAAGGGAGAAAGCGAACTTCGATGAGTATCCTGCGAACAATTCTCTAATGATCTGATATCTAATATCTGACGTCTGACATCTGACGTCTATTTCATACATAATACAAATTTTCTGTTCTCATTTTCAGGTAACGGTTTACAGCATAATAAGTGGCCACGGTGGAAATAAATATCCCAAGCAGGATTACGATGGCGAAAATAATGAGTAAATCGGTTACGCTTATGATGGACTGCATCTCGGCATATTCTCGGCTGAAATACAAAAGAATAAGAAA
>CAKTUP010000023.1 GCA_934621705.1 uncultured Petrimonas sp. | reverse complement strand
TCGAAAAAGGCTACGCCACTTCCGACCTGGCGCGTTTTATGGAAAAAGGAAAAGCGTTATCCACATCGGAGTTTGCAGGGGAAGTGATAAATTTATTATAACCTTAGCTTTTTGAAAACAAAAACAGATATTCCGATGTTAAAAAGATAAATAATCTTGTGCCGGAAAAGAAAATCGAAATAGAAATACAACTAAAAAATGATACAATAATGACAGAAAAAAATTTAATTCACAAATTATCCGAATCCATTAAAAAGTCGACCGACATAAAGAAGAGTTTATTCTCTGAAATGAGCGTGAAACGAGGGCTCAGAAACGAAGACGGTTCGGGCGTTTTGGCCGGATTAACGCGCGTGGGCGACGTACAGGGCTACGAAAAAACACCGGAAGGGCTGAAAGCCATTCCCGGAAAACTGTATTACCGCGGGTTAGATGTGGAAGAATTGGTAAACGGCATTCAAAAAGAAGACCGCCTCGGCTTTGAGGAAACGGCCTTTTTGTTGTTATCGGGCACACTTCCCACCGAAGAAGAACTGAAAGTTTTTCGCAAACTCATTATGCAAACGATGCCGCTCGACCATCGCACCACAATGAATATCCTTTCGCTTCAGGGCGGAAACATTATGAATATTTTGGCGCGTAGCGTGTTGGAATTGTACAATTACGACGAAACTCCCGACGATATTTCCAAAGACAACCTCATTCGCCAATCAATCAACCTGATAGCGAAATTCCCAACCATTATTGCTTACGCGTACAATGTGTTGCGCCACGACCAACAATCGCGTTCGCTGCACGTGCGTCATCCCTACGAAGACCGCTCCGTGGCCGAAAACTTCCTGTTTATGATGAAAGGGCGCGGCAACTATACCGAACTCGAAATTAAAATCCTCGATTTGGCACTTATTCTTCACGCCGACCACGGCGGAGGGAACAATTCCACCTTCTCGGTGCGCGTAACAAGCTCCACCGAAACCGATACATATTCAGCCATTGCGGCGGGTATCGGGTCGCTCAAAGGCCCGCTTCACGGGGGCGCGAATATCGAAGTGAAAAGGATGTTGGACGATTTAAAGAAGAACGTAAAAGATTGGAAAGACGTAGAGCAGGTAGACGATTACCTCTTGCGTGTGCTCAAGAAAGAAGCCCACGATAAAACCGGCCTCATTTACGGTATCGGCCACGCCGTTTACACCGTGAGCGACCCGCGTGCCGACCTGCTTAAGAAAATGGCGCGCAATTTGGCTATTGAAAAAGGCCGCGAAGAAGAGTTTGCACTGATGGAGTTGGTTGAAGAACGCGCCGTGAAAACCTTTATGGCATTCAAAGGCCCGGGCGCCAAACAAACGTGTATCAATGTGGATTTTTACTCCGGTTTCGTGTACGATGCCATCGGGTTGCCCGAAGAAGTTTTCACGCCGCTGTTTGCAATGGCGCGTATCGTGGGATGGACGGCGCACCGCATCGAAGAACTCAACTTCTCCAGCAAGCGAATCATCCGCCCGGCATACAAAAACGTGCGTCCGCTGCAGGATTTTACTCCGTTGAAAGATAGATAAGTACTGAGCAATAATTGGATTATTCCCGATAACTATCGGGATTTTAAACCAACCTAATTTGTGTTTGCTACTTAGAAAATAAATAATATGACAAAAATAAAAGTACAAAACCCCATTGTAGAGTTAGATGGCGATGAAATGACCCGCATTATATGGTCGTTTATCAAAGAGCAATTGATATTACCGTATATCGACTTAGATATTAAATATTACGATTTAAGCATCCAAAACCGCGATGCCACCGACGACCAAATTACCGTTGATGCGGCCGAAGCCATCAAAAAATACAACGTGGGTATCAAGTGCGCCACCATTACGCCGGATGAGGCGCGAGTGGAGGAGTTTGGATTGAAGAAAATGTGGAAATCGCCCAACGGAACCATCCGCAACATTGTGGGGGGAACCGTTTTCCGCGAACCCATTATCTGCTCCAACGTTCCCCGTTATGTGCAGGGATGGACGGAGCCGATCATCATCGGCCGTCATGCGTTTGGCGACCAATACCGCGCTACCGATAAAGTTATCAAAGGAAAAGGAACTCTCAAACTCACTTTCACAGCCGAAAACGGCGAAGTACAGGAGTGGGAAGTGTATGATTTCAAAGGCGACGGCGTGGCCATGGCCATGTTCAATACCGATGAATCGATTTACGGATTTGCCCGTTCGTCGTTTCAGATGGCGCTCACAAAACGTTATCCGCTCTATATGTCCACCAAAAACACCATTCTGAAGGCTTACGACGGACGTTTCAAGGATATTTTTCAGGAAGTGTACGAAGTGGAGTTCGAAAAGTTGTTCAAAGAAGCCGGAATCACCTATGAACACCGGTTGATAGACGATATGGTGGCATCGGCCATGAAGTGGAGCGGCGGTTTTGTGTGGGCGTGCAAGAATTACGACGGCGACGTGCAGAGCGATACCGTGGCGCAGGGTTTCGGATCGCTGGGCATGATGTCTTCGGTGCTGGTAACACCCGACGGCCGCACAGTGGAAGCCGAAGCGGCGCACGGAACCGTAACGCGCCATTACCGCCAGCATCAGCAGGGCAGAGAAACTTCCACGAATCCCATCGCCTCCATTTTCGCGTGGACGCAAGGGCTGTTGCATCGCGGAAAGCTCGATGCCAATCACGACCTTATCGATTTCTGCCAAAAACTGGAGCAGGTATGTGTGGAAACCGTGGAAAACGGCGAAATGACAAAAGATTTGGCGTTGCTGGTTTATGGCGAAGATATGAACGGAAAGTATTTGAATACGCAGGATTTCTTAGCTGCCATTAAACGCAATTTGGACAAAAAACTGAAACAGTAATTTTTGTTAGGGTTATCATAGTAACGGCTCCTGCGGAATAAAATCGCGGAGCCGTTTTTCGTTATTGCTTCCGTTCCGAAATTTCTTTCATCACCTCCTTCAGTTCGCCGAAAGGCATCTTCGCCATCAGTTGGCGCATATTGCCCACATCTTCCTGTTTTCGCAGTTTATTGAGCGGATTATCTGCCGGATACACGCGCTCCTTGTCGGGATACCACACCAGCAGGTCGTGCGGTTCGCAAATAAGCAGCAGGCAAAGCTTCTCGATATGATCGAGTTTGAGTTGCGAAACATTTCCGTTTGCCAGATTTTCCGCCACGCGTTGCGAAAAACCGTTTTTGCGCAAGTAAGCGTAAGGATGCAATATTCCTCTCATTTTCATTACATTCAACACATTCAATCGGAGCATAATCGGTTGTTTTAGGGTTACGATAGTGCAAATATAACTGTTTTACTTACAAAAAACATATATCAATGAGTCTTTTTAGTGTATAGTTGAATCTTTTAGGTTACTCTTTAATCCTTTTAGGTTACGAATCGAGTTTTTAAGATGATATAATGAGCTTTTTAGGTTACTAATTAATCCTTTTAGGTTATAAGTTATATCTCTTAAGTGATAAGTAGATGCTCATACGTTAGTGATTGAGTCTTTTAGGTTATTAAATGATGTTTTTTGGTGAATAGATGTTTTTATGAGAAAGGATGGAACTACACCCTGAGCAAACCCCTGAACCCTCGGGATGAGTAATACGACTGCGCGCCGTTGTAATACGTGAAAACCCGGTTGTGGCGTTTGTTGCAGAAATACGCGTCGCCTTGTTTTCGGATCTCATCGGGGGTTTTTACCCAGCTGGTGGATTTCAGATCGAAATCGCCGAATTGTTGTAATTGCACGTATTCTTCCTCCGTCAGGAGTTGGATGCCCATATCTGCGGCCATATCCACAGCGTTGTTTTCGGGTTTGAATTCTTTTCTCGACTCCAAGCCTTCGCGGTCGTAGCACACGCTTCGGCGGCCTTTGGGGCTTTCCGGCGAGCAGTCGCAGAAAATGTATTCTCCGGTTTTCGTGTCGAAACCGATAATGTCGGGTTCACCGCCGGTTTGTTCCATTTCGTGGAGCGACCGCAGTTTATCGGGATTGGCTGTCAATTTTGTTTCAACTTCATTCCATGAAATGTCTTTGTGACGATGAACGTTTTTTTCGAAACGGGATTTTAATATGTGGAGAAGTTCGTTATGTTGCGTGGGGGAGAGTTGATTAGTAGACATATTGAATTATAATTCTTTTAGCCGTTCTATTTCGTTTCGGATTTGCTCAATCACTTGCTTGTTAGCAATTTCCTTATCTAAACTATAAACAATAAAGACATTCCCTTGAAACTCTCTTTTGAAATTATTAAACCCAGCTTGCATTCTTTCGGATGGTTTGTAATTTCCGAAATTTGATTTTGAAGTGATTGGTTTGATTTGAATTCCAAATGCTTTATCATCTGTTACAATTCCTAAATAATCAATGTCTCCGGCGTGGTCTAACTCTTCAGGACTTTCTTCAAACCTGATATCGGGAAATTCTTTCGCAAGCCCGTCATTAATCACCGATTTTTCTCGCAAAAAGCCGTCGTATGTTCTGTTGATTGTTAAATTGTAAATATAATCGTAATAATCTTGTTTGGTTAGTTTTGAAAAAGCCTCTTGCCATTCTGGAATTACAACTTCAGTGATTTTTTCGTAAAGCCTTTCACCGAGTTCTTCCAAACTTTCCCGCGTGATTTTAAAATTGTTTTTTCCGGCTGTTGTTGCATTTTCAAAATACCATTGTTCCCACTCTTCAATGGTATTTGGTTGGCATTCCCTGATCAATGCCATCACTGCACCAACTTTATTGGGTCGGGAAAGCTGATAGGTTTGACAAGCGTAGTTTAGTACTTTTTCTTTCTTGCCAAATTCTAATGAGTGTCTTTTTATCTCAATCTTAGCCATTTAGGATAGTATTAAATTTCGATTTATATTTAAAGTCAATAGAATTATCAACGAAAGCCAAATTCTCTTTCAGCAAATGTGCATTAATGAAAGTTTTATTTTCAAGATAAAGATAAGCCATTAAGTTGTTATCGGGATCGTGTTTTACTTCATCGTATTTTAGAAAAACTTTTCGTCCTCTTAATTTATTGATAAGGTATTCGTTGGCCAATCCATTAACTTTGGGGTTTTCTTGGATACCGATGAGCCTTATTGTTAAATCATTATTTAGTTTAATTAGCTCTGGACTAATTACTTCTTTAACGGAAAAAAACTCTTCACGTTTTCCAGTGCTATGACTGTCTATTTTTGAACCGTATTGAATTTTCTTTACGTCAATCTTTTTATCCAACTTATGGGTGTCAATAAATTGATAAGGCAGTTTTTTTATTTCTTGTTCAAAATCGACTTGGATTTCGGCCTGCTTAAGAGTTTGAGTTTCTACTTTCATAAAAACATCATCGGAACCTATTTTCTCCTCAATGATTGGGATAAATTCAGAATTTATTTCGTAACCAACTGAATCCCTACCTAAATTTTTAGCCGCCAACGCAGTTGTACCACTTCCCATAAATGGGTCTAATACGATTTCATTTGGGAAAGAAAACATTTTTATTAAACGATGCGGCAATTCTTCAGGGAACATTGCCAAATGTTTATCTTGTTTTGCTCCCGAAAAATACCAATGTCCGTTGAAATAGGTATTCCATTCTTCGTTGGTCATTGCAGAATTCACTTTTTGCTCTTGGGTGGGCTTAGGTGCATTTCCTTGTTTTTTGAAGAGCAAAATATATTCAAAATCTAATTTCACGATTCCGTTTCTCGGGTTTGGATAGCTGCCCATAATGCTGGCACCTCCCGTTGTATTCATCGTGGTAGTTTTTTGCCAAATAATTTGTCCCATAAAGTCAAAACCGATCATTTCGCAAAACTTTATGATTTCGGAATGAATAGGGATTATTTTATAGCGTCCATAATAAGTGGAACGTGCAAATTGGTCACCAATATTTATGCACAAACGACAACCTTTATGTAAAACTCTAAAACATTCTTTCCAAGTTAAATTCAGGTGGTTAATGTAAGTTTCATAATCATCGTGAAATCCAATTTGATTTTCCGTACCGTAATCTTTAAGTTGCCAATAGGGTGGTGAAGTAACTATCAAGTGAACGCTCTCGTTTTTGAGTTCGCTCATTTGTCGGCTATCCCCATTAATTATTATATGCTTTGTTTTATTGAACATTTCCGTAATTTCTTATTTCTCCAGCCACAAACTTACAAAATTTTAGCGTATGTTTCCTTTTCAATCCCTATACCTCCTCGTCAATTCCCCGTATTCATCAATTCTTCTGTCGCGCAAAAAAGGCCACCATCGGCGAACGTTTTCGGTGCGGGTTTTATCGATTTCTATGATTTGGGTAGTTTCGCCTTCCGGCGCCTGATACAGAAACTCACCTTGTGGGCCGCACACGAAACTGTTTCCCCAGAAGGTGATTCCGTTGGTTTGTCCCGATGGATCGGGTTCGTAACCCGTGCGGTTCACCGCAATCACCGGAATTCCGTTTGCCACGGCGTGCCCGCGCTGAACGGTGATCCACGCTTCGCGTTGCCGGTTTTTCTCTTCGTCCGTGTCCGATGATTCGTAGCCGATGGCGGTGGGATAGATAAGCACTTCGGCTCCTGCCAGCGCCATCAGGCGGGCGGCTTCGGGATACCATTGGTCCCAACACACCAAAACGCCCAGTTTGCCTACCGATGTTTCGATGGGATGAAATCCGAGATCGCCGGGCGTGAAGTAGAATTTTTCGTAATACGCCGGATCGTCGGGGATGTGCATTTTGCGGTATTTCCCGGCAATGGTTCCGTCTTTTTCCATCACCACGGCGGTGTTGTGATACAATCCCGGAGCTCTTTTTTCGAAAAGCGACAGCACGATAACCACGCCCAGTTCTTTTGCCAGTTGTCCGAACGAATCGGTGGACGGGCCGGGAATGGTTTCTGCCTGGTCGAAGATATCGGGATGTTCCGTCTGGCAAAAATACAATCCGTTGTGGATTTCCTGCAGCACGATAAGTTCTGCTCCCTGCGCTGCCAACTCGCGGATTTTCGATTGCAGCCGTTCGGTATTGTGTTGTATGTCAGCTGTGTTGGACTGTTGAATGATTCCTATTTTCATATTCACTCTCTTATTCTATTCTTTAAATCCATTTTCTCGTGCAAAATTCTAACAATTTCAATTTCATCTTTTCCGCTTATCCGGTAAAAAATGATGTGCCTGTTTGCTTTAAAACCCTGTAATTTCTTGAGTATATTGTCGTATTTTCTTCCCATTTGTGGATTGTCGGCTAATTTTTGACAACATTCAAGCAACTGATGATAATATTTATCCGCTTGAAACTCAGACCAAGTGTCATAAGTATAACTCCAGATTTCGGATAAATCGTGTATTGCCTTGTTTGTCAGGTTGTATTTAGCCATTTGCCTTTTTGTTCTCTTTCAGGGTTTGAAGATGTGTTATCGGGTCAAAATCGGCGACTATTCCGCTGTCTATCCCTTCCTTGATGGCTCCTTTCAATGCGATTATCCTATTCTCTTCTTCTTCCAGCAAACGCAATCCGGCACGAATTACCTCACTGGCATTTTTGTATCTGCCTTCGTTTATACGATTTTCGACAAAGGTTTCGAAATAAGAGCCTAACGAAACGGATGTATTTCTTCTCATAATGATTGATATTTTTATCAAAGTTACCAAATTTTGGTAATACTGGATAGAAATGTTCGATTTTTTACAAAAATCCTTCCGGAAACTGCATCGTCACGCAGTGTAGTGAGCCGTGCTGCTTGATGAGCGGACGGCAGTCAATTCCGATAATTTCGTGATTGGGAAATGCTTGTTGAAGTTGTACTTTTGCCGTTTCGTCTTTTGCAGATGCATAAGTTGGCATGAGAACGGCGCCGTTGATAATCAGAAAATTGGTATACGTGGCGGGAAGCCGGTATCCGTCGTAGTAAACGGCGTCGGCCATGGGCAGCGGAATTAACCGATAGGGTTTTCCTTCGGAAGTTTTGAATGATGTGAGTTCTTCTTCCATTCGTTTCAGCTCGTCGAAATGTTCGTCGGTTTCATCGTCGCATTTAACGTAAGCGATGGTGTGGCGGTCGCAAAACCGGGCAAGCGTATCAATATGGCTGTCGGTATCGTCACCGGCCAAATAGCCGTGGTTGAGCCACAAAACGCGGTCGGCTCCCAGCGATTTTTTCAGGTATTCTTCAATTTCTTCCTGTGTCATCGGCTGGTTACGGTTGGGAGCCAGCAGGCATTGCGATGTGGTGAGCAGCGTGCCTTCTCCGTCAGACTCTATCGATCCGCCTTCGAAAATAAAATTGATTTTACTCTCGTACCGAACTTCGGGATTGAATTCTTCTTGTTGGAAAAGACGTTGTGTGATTTGGTTATCGTAATTCGCGGCAAATTTAAGTCCCCAGCCGTTGAAACCAAAATCGAGCAGGGTGGGGGTGCCGTTCACGAAAACCGATATTGCTCCGTGATCTCGCGACCAGGTATCGTTGCTTTTGAGTTCGGAAATAAGGAGATTTTTTTGCTCTTCCGCGGTAAAGTGCTTGACCACTTCGTCTTCTTCAGGACAAACGACCAGCAATTTTTCGCGTTTCAGAATTTCTTTGGAAAAAGCTACGTAACAGGCCGTTACTTCTTCCAAAATATCGAACCAGTCGGTATCGGCGTGGGGCCAGGTAATCATCACCCCGCTTTGCGGATGCCATTCGGCAGGAAAAACAACGGGTTTCATCGGTTTTATCCTTCCATATTTCCGCGCACAACGCCGCGCGAAGAATTTTTGATAAAGGCGATAATGTGGTTTCTTTCCGGTGTGTCGGGCAATTCATTCTCAATCCTTTCCAGCGCCTGAGTGGTGTTGTAGCCGGCCTGATACAGGTATCGGTAAATTTCCTGAATGCTGTTGATTTGCTCGCCCGAAAAACTTCGGCGGCGAAGCCCTACCACATTTAAGCCCACATACGTGAGTGGTTCGCGCCCAACCATGGTGTAAGGCGGAACGTCTTTCGGCACTTTCGACCCACCTTGTATCATGGTGTGAGCGCCAATTCGTGTAAATTGATGCACGAGTGTTCCGCCGCTTAAAATGGCAAAATCGTCAATTTCCACTTCCCCGGCAAGCTGCGTGGCATTGCCCAGAATCACGAAATCCTTCAACACGCAATCGTGCGCCACGTGGCTGTAAGCCATCAGAAGGCAGTCGTTTCCTACTACGGTTGAACCCCGTGAGGCGGTACCCCGGTTTACGGTAACGCATTCGCGAATTGAAGTCCTGTCTCCGATAACGGCCAGGGAATCTTCGCCTTTGAATTTCAAATCCTGCGGAATGGCAGAGATGGTTGCGTGCGGAAAAATAGTGCAATTTTTACCGATTCGCGCGCCGGAAAGGATGGTGGAGTTTGACATCACAACCGTTCCTTCGCCAATTTCAACGTTACGGTCGATGTATGCAAACGGCTCAACAATAGCGTCTTTGCCGATTATTGCTTCGGGATGCACGAATGCCAATGAAGATATATTACTCATAAAAAAAGACGAGTATTATTTGTTTTTAATTATTTGAGCGGTGAAATCGGCTTCCGAAACGATTTTGTCACCTACGAAAGCAAGCCCGCGCATAGTAGCAATTCCGCGGCGTATTTCCGACGAAAGTTCTACTTTAAAAAGAATGGTATCGCCGGGAACCACTTTGTTGCGGAATTTCACGTTGTCGATCTTCAGGAAATAAGTGGAATGCCTTTCCGGTTCGTCAAGTCCTGAAAGCACCAGTAAACCGCCGGTTTGCGCCATGGCTTCCACTTGCAGAACGCCGGGCATAACGGGCTCTTCGGGAAAATGGCCGACGAAATAGGGTTCATCGTTGGTAATATTCTTCACGCCAACGATGTAGTTTTCGGTTTGTTCAATTACTTTATCCACCATCAGGAAAGGATAACGGTGCGGCAACAATTGCTTCACACGGTTGATGTCCATCAGCGGTTCCAGATTGGGGTCGTAGAACGGAGCTTGATTTTTATTTTTAATTTCCTTGCGGATAAGCCTTGCCAGCTGGTTGTTGATTTTATGTCCTGGCCGCGTGGCGATAAGTCTTCCTTTTATGGGTTTGCCTATCAGCGACATATCGCCGATGATGTCGAGCAGTTTGTGGCGCGCAGGTTCGTTGGGAAACGCCAGTTTTCGCTTGTTCAAATACCCCAGTTGGTTGGCATCCATGCGCGGAACGTTTAGTTCATCGGCTATCTCATCCAGTTCATTTTGTGGAAGTTGACGTTCGTAAATAACAATGGCGTTATCCAGGTTGCCGCCTTTTATCAGTCCGGCCTGACGCAGTTTCTGAATTTCGCGAACGAAAACGAAGGTGCGCGCAGGAGCTATTTCTGTACTGAAATTTTCCAGGCATTCGAGCGAAGCATACTGATTGGGAATGTATTGCGACTCGAACTCGATGTTTGAGTTGATACTGAAACAATCATCGGGCAGCAACGTGATTTTCGAACCGGTTTCGGGATCGGAAACTTCCATTTTCTTGCGTACCACGAAAAAGTCCTTGTCTTTTTCCTGTTCCTCAATTCCGACTTTTTCAATAGCGCGGACATACTCGATGGCGCTTCCGTCGAGAATCGGAAATTCGGGTGCGTTTACTTCAATAAGACAGTTGTCAATCCCAAGCGCATAAAGCGTTGAAAACGCATGTTCCACGGTGCTCACGGTAACATTGTCCACACCCAAAACCGTGCCTCGCTGCGTGTTCACCACATTTTCGGCTACCGCTTCAATAACGGGCTGGCCTTCCACATCGACACGTTTTATCCGGTATCCGAAATCCACGGGCGCCGGATTAAAGGTTATATCTATTTTCTGACCTGTATGAAGTCCCTGTCCTTTTAGCGTGAAGCTGTCTTTTAACGTTTTCTGTTTCACTTTATTTCGAGTTTAATTTAAATGGATGATGAACGCGCAAAGATACAACCATTTGTCTTGAAAACTATGGTTTCTATGCGCGTGTTAGTTTTTTTTAGCAAATGCGGTATTTTATTCCTCCAAAAGTTGCTTTTTAAGTTGATTTATCTCTCTCTCCAACGCGTTGATTTGGCGATACATATCGGGGAGTTTTGGGATGATAATGCTCGACTTGAAGAAGTTCTTCACCGGATAAGCGGGCGATCCCATCACTTCGGAACCTTCGGGCGTATTGCTGATGATGCCCGACTGTGCGCCAATCTGAGATTTGCTGCCAATGGTGATGTGTCCGCCAATTCCTACCTGTCCGCCCAGCACACAGCTTTCTCCGATTTTCGTTGATCCGGCAATTCCAACCTGAGCTGCCATTGCCGTGTTTTGTCCCACTTCGCAATTGTGCGCAATCTGTATCAGGTTATCGAGTTTAACTCCCTTGCGGATAATAGTCGAACCCAATACTGCCCTGTCGATGGTGGTGTTTGCACCTACTTCCACGTTTTCTTCCAGCACCACGTTGCCGATTTGTTGGATTTTGTGGTAAACTCCTTCCTGCTGGCTAAATCCGAAACCGTCCGCACCGATAATTACACCTGAGTGCAAGATGCAGTTATCGCCGATTACGCAATTGTGATAAATTTTTACTCCGGGATAAATAAGAACATTTTTCCCGATTTTTACATTCTCTCCGATATAAACCTGCGGATAAATTTTTACATTTTCGCCCACCTGTGCTTTATCACCGATATATGCAAAGGCGCCAACGTAAACATTTTTGCCCAGTTTTGCCGATGCCGAAACAAAAGACATTTCCTCTATGCCGGTTTTTTTAGGAGTCAAACTGTTTACCATTTCCAGCAGCGAAGCCAGTGCCGCATAGGCATCGGGAACTTTTATAAGGGTGGCCGAAATGGGTTTGTCGGCAACAAAATCGTTGTTAACCAAAACTATATCGGCTTTGGTTTCGTAAATATAGTGCGTATATTTTGGGTTGGAAAGAAAAGCAATGGTTCGCGGTTTTCCCTCTTCTATTTTTGCGAAATTATCGACCTCTGTGTCAGGATTTCCAATAATCTCTCCCTTTAGAAAATCAGCAATTTGTTGGGCTGTGAAGGTCATTTACTCTATTTTATTGGGTTTAAGGTTGCAAATTAACAAATAAAAATTTAACAGGCAAAGTTAAGGGGATAGAAAATGATTGTTGTCTATAAATTTTGCAGATTTAAAATAAAAAAGTACCTTTGCACTCACTTTTTCGGGATGTAGCTCAGTCCGGTTTAGAGTACTCGTCTGGGGGGCGAGTGGTCGCTGGTTCGAATCCAGTCATCCCGACGGAAAATTTTAAGCGATTACAATTTGATTTGTAGTCGCTTTTTTGTTTGAAAAAATAGCCTTTCTCAGATTTTATCAAAAATAAATTTTATATTTGAGGATTAAAATCCGACTTTTTCGCAAAATGATGAAAGATGACGTGAAGAAAGTGTTGTTATTAATCGATTATTCCAGTGAATTTAGCCGTCGTTTATTGAAAGGGCTGATTCAATATTCCAAAGAACACGGCCCCTGGATTTTTTATCGGTTGCCATCGTATTACAAAACGTTGTACGGTAAGGAAGGAATTGTAGAATGGGCTAAAGAATGGCAGGCCGACGCCATCATTGCCCGATGGGATCACGAAGGAACCAATTTGCTGAAGACGTTGGACATTCCGGTTATTCTTCAGAATTACAAAGACAGAAGCGCACATTTTTCTAACCTTACCGGCGATTATATCGGAACCGGTGAAATGGCTGCCCGGTTTTTCATTAAACGACGCTACCGGAACTTTGCTTTTTACGGCAATAAAGGAGTAGTTTGGTCGCGCGAACGTGCCGAAGGATTCAGAAAAGAAATTGAACAAACGGGAGGTAATTATTACTATTTCGAAAGCGAAAACTTAAGTGGAGAACAATGGAACAGCAGCCACATTCAACTCGATCAATGGCTTTTATCGCTGCCAAAACCTGTGGGCTTATTTGCCTGTGACGATAGTTTTGCTTTGCAGGTTTCTGAAATCTGTAAAATAAACAATATTCAGATACCGCAGGAAATAGCCCTATTGGGCGTGGATAACGATGAACTGATGTGTGACTTATCCGATCCACCCATATCTTCCATCGTGCTGGATGTGGAGAAGGGCGGTTACGAAGCCGGAAGATTAATCGACCAATTTATTTCCAAAAGACGGACAAACTCTATCGATATAGTCATCAAACCTATACGTTTCGAGTTGCGCCAGTCAACTGAAAAATACAATATCTCAAACGAATACATTTCTAAAATCGTAAATTATATCGAAGACAATTTCACCTCCGAAATAAGTATTGAATCTTTAACCAAACTTGTGCCTTTATCTCGCCGTAATCTGGAAGTGAAATTTAAAAATGAAATGAACACGTCTATTTATCAATTTATTCTGGATTGCAGAATAGAGTTTTTTGCTCATTTGTTGTTGACTACCGATCGTCCGTTATTTGATCTTGCCCTTGAATCGGGTTTTACCGATTACAAAAATATTTCGAGGGTTTTCAAAAAATTCAAGGGATGTACTCCAATGGAGTACCGACTAAAAATAAGTGTACTCAACAAACAGTAACGTTATTTGAAAATACTTTTGCGTTTTTAGTATATAAAACATCGTTCATTTCGATTAATTTTGTTAAATCAGCTGTCCAAAAAACTTAAATAACATGAATCAACTAACCGACAGAGTTTCCGGTAAGAGAACATTCTGCATTTCCCTGATCATTTTAGCCGTCATGTACTTTGTTTTCGGCCTGGTATCTTGGGTAAATGCAATACTAATTCCATATTTCAGGATAGCGCTGGAACTCACGCATTTCCAATCTTATTTTGTGGCGTTTGCGTTTTACATTGCTTATTTTGTTATGGCAATTCCATCGGGATTGTTGCTGAACAAAGTAGGGTATAAGCTCGGGATTATGTACGGCTTTTCATTTATGGCATTGGGAGCGTTGATTTTTATTCCGGCTGCTCTAACAAGGCAATACTGGGTTTTTCTTCTCGGGTTGTATTGCATCGGAACAGGTCTGGCTATCCTGCAAACCGCGGCTAATCCTTACGTAACCATAGTCGGGCCGCTCGAAAGCGCTGCCCAGCGAATGAGTATTATGGGTATTTTCAACAAATCCGCCGGAATTCTGGCGCCACTGATCTTTGCGGCTGTCGTTCTCAGAGCTACCGATACAGATACATTTAATTTGCTGGAAGCGGGTACTTTAACTGAAATGGAGAAAAATGCGATGCTCGACGAATTAATCCGCCGTGTTATCGTGCCGTATGCCATTCTTGCCGGTCTTTTGCTCATGGTGGGAATAGCAATAAGATATTCCGTTCTGCCCGAAGTGGAGCCGGAAGATAATTCGTCCGCTGAACAGCAGGTGCATCCGCAGAAATCGAAAAAGACGTTATTGCATTTTCCATATCTTATTTTTGGCGCGTTGGCTATATTTCTTCACGTAGGAACACAGGTTATAGCCATTGATACGATTATAAATTATGCCGATTCGATGGGAATTAACCTGATAGATGCACGGTTTTTCCCGTCTTATACGTTAACGTGTACCATTATCGGATATATTCTGGGCATCATTCTGATTCCGAAATTCATTTCGCAGAAAACTGCTCTCAAAATCTGCACAGTTGTGGGTTTGATATTATCTTTCGGCGTTATTTTTGCCGATCAAACAGTCACTCTTTTCGGGCACACGGCAAACATATCGATTTGGTTTTTAGCCTCTATCGGATTCCCCAACGCTTTGATATATGCCGGGATATGGCCGCTTTCCATCCGAAACTTGGGGCGATTTACAAAAACGGGCTCTTCGTTGCTGATAATGGGATTGAGCGGAAACGCCATTCTTCCAATTGTTTACGGGGCATTGGGCGACACATACAGTTTAAGGCTCGGATACTGGGTGTTGATCCCATGTTTTGTTTATTTGGTCTGGTTTGCATTTTTTGGCCATAAAATTAATTACTGGAAAAGTGAAATCGCATAGCAAAATGAAAAGACTGATAATAACAAACGGCCGAATAATTCTTCCAGACTCATATCTTGGTGATCACGTGATTGTTTGCAATAACGGAGTTATAGAGCACATATGTCCGGCAAACGCTTTTATCTTTGACGAAAGCGATGAAATTATTGATGCCGGCGGAAAATATGTGTCGCCGGGATTTATCGATATTCATACGCACGGCGGCGGAGGACACGATTTTATGGACGGAACAATTGAAGCGTATCTGGGTGCCGCAGAAACTCACGCACGGTATGGAACAACGGCGCTGTTGCCCACCACGCTGACAAGCACGTTCGATGAATTAATGAAAACATTCTCGGTGTACAGGGAAGCCGTAAAAAGAAACACAAAAGGTGCAAAATTTATCGGGTTGCATCTCGAAGGGCCGTATTTTGCTTATAACCAGCGCGGAGCGCAAGACCCTAAATGTTTGCGAAATCCTGAGCCGGAAGAATACAACAAAATATTGGCGGAATCAGACGATATTGTTCGGTGGAGTCTGGCGCCCGAATTACCGGGTGCTTTTGATTTCGGAAAAGTTCTAACATCAAAAAAAATTCTTCCATCCATTGCTCATAGCGATGCCATATACGAAGAGGTGCTGAAAGCTTTTGAAGCCGGTTTCACGCACGTTACGCATCTTTATTCCGCCATGTCAACCATCACCCGAAGAAATGCCTTCAGGTATGCAGGTGTAATAGAAGCAGCATACCTGATTGATAATATGACCGTTGAAATTATTGCCGATGGTGTGCATCTTCCCAAACCGCTTCTGCAATTTGTGTATAAGTTTAAGGGCCCCGATAAGACTGCTTTGTGTACCGATTCGATGCGCGGAGCAGGACTACCGGACGGAAAATCGATTTTAGGGAGTTTGGACAAAGGACAGGAGGTAATTATCGAAGACGGAGTCGCAAAACTGCCGGATCGAACGGCTTTTGCCGGTAGTGTTGCAACCGCTGACAGATTAGTGCGCACTATGATTAATTTAGCCGAAGTACCCTTACTGGAAACCATCAAAATGATGACATTGACTCCGGCGCGGATCATGAAAATTGACGCATCAAAAGGGTGTATTGCCGAAGGAAAAGATGCCGATATCACTATTTTCGACGAAAACATAAACGTATCACATACAATATCAGAAGGAAATGTCATTTTCAGAAGTTAAAACAAATACTACAGAGTTTGTAAAAGATAACCTGTTGGTAAAAATCTTTCCTAACAGGAAAACAATAGGCGAAAAGGCTGCACGTGAAGTGTCGGAGGTTATCCGTCGTCTGCTCGAAGAAAAAGACGAACTCAACATGATCTTTGCAGCCGCCCCGTCTCAAAGCGATTTCATGCAGGCACTGATTGCAGATAATTCAATCCCATGGCAGCGTATAAACGCTTTTCACATGGACGAGTACATCGGTTTGGAGAAAAAAGCCCCGCAGGGTTTTGGTAATTTTCTGAAAGAACGTCTTTTCGGGAAAGTCCCTTTTAAAAGTGTAAATTACATAAACGGCCAATCGCCGAATGCTGAATCGGAATGTAACCGATACTCTAAATTGTTGGAGAAATTTCCGGCAGATATTGTATGTCTCGGCATTGGTGAAAATGGGCACATTGCATTCAATGATCCTCCTGTAGCAGACTTCAATGATGCAAAATTGGTAAAAGTTGTTGAATTGGATCTGCCTTGCAGACAACAACAAGTAAACGAAAAACTTTTTACCGGACTGAATTTAGTTCCCACGCACGCTGTAACATTAACTATTCCTGCGTTGATGAAAGCCGATTATATGTTTTGTATGGTTCCTGCAGTCAATAAAGCTGAGGCGGTTTACAAAACATTAAATGGCGAGATCAACGAGGAATGCCCTGCAACTATTTTACGAACCAAAGAAAAAGCTATCCTCTATCTTGATAGAGAGAGTGCATCATTATTGAAATAAAATTGAACGATATGAATACAAAAATTACTTTTTTGCTGTTATTTATCCTCTTGACGGGATTATTTACTGTTTCTGAGGGACAAGTCAAAATTGGAATTATTGGCTTGGATACTTCGCATTCCACTGCTTTTACAAAATTCCTTAACGGTGAAAATAAGAAAGAAGAATTCAAGGATTTCCGTATAGTGGCGGCCTATCCATACGGTTCCAAAACAATCAAATCGAGTTTTGATCGCATACCCGGCTACACGAAACAAGTGGAGGAGCTGGGTGTTGAGATCGTTCCATCCATTGCCGAACTGCTGGAGAGAGTGGATTGTGTGATGCTCGAAACAAACGACGGAAATCTGCATTTGGAGCAGGCAAACGAAGTTTTTAAATCGGGTAAGATAATGTTTATCGATAAACCCATCGGTGCGTCGTTGGCGCAGACGATTGCCATTTTTGAGTTGGCAAAGAAATACAATGTACCCATTTTTTCATCGTCAGCGTTACGGTTTGTTCAGCAAAATCTTGATCTTCGTGAAGGAAAACTGGGAAGAGTACTCGGTGCCGATTGTTATTCTCCTTCCACTCCCGAACCTTCGCATCCCGATTTTGGGTGGTACGGAATTCACGGTGTGGAAACGTTGTTTACCGTGATGGGCACCGGATGTGTGTCGGTAAACCGAATGTCGTCAGACAGTACCGATGTGGTTACAGGCAAATGGACAGACGGAAGAATCGGCACTTTTCGGGGATTGCAACAAGGAAAACCCAATTATGGAGGGACCGCATTTACCTCTACCGGTATCTTTCCTGTGGGCACATATTCGGGATATGAATTTCTATTAAGTGAGATTTTGAAATTTTTCAGAACACGCGTAGCGCCCGTTTCGGAAAAGGAAACGGTAGAAATTTTCACGTTTATGGAGGCTTCAAACGAAAGTAAACGAAAAGGCGGGAAAATTATATCGATGGATGAAATTTATCGGAAAGGAGTAAAAGATGCACAGAAGTTGATAAGGAGGTTGAAGTGATGTGTGAAAAAAACTTGATAACTTTGTAGAAAACATTGTCAATGATTACCGAAGACTAAATCAGATATTGTTAATAGCTCGACAAACTGGTGTTTATGAAAACCAAACGATTGTGGTATTTCGGTCCGTCTTGTCGACAAGACATTAAATTTGAGTTCGGAGTTTTGTTGGTCAAAAACGGTTAGGGGTCGATCCCCTAATCGTTTTTTCCTGTCAATGGTACAACGCAAT
>CAKTUP010000022.1 GCA_934621705.1 uncultured Petrimonas sp. | reverse complement strand
GCTGTGAACGAAATAAACCAATACGGCAACTTCCTTGACCCGAAATTTCTATTCACAAATGTGAAGATATTGACGGAAGGTGAAATAGATAAGTTGCTGGAGAAGAAGTGAGTCTGTTAACTATCTTTTTTCTTTCTGAATTCCCGCTTTTCATCTTTTCGGAAAACTTTCTTATCTCCGAATGACTTTCCTCCGGAACGGGGATCGCGTTTTTTATCATCAAATCGTTTTTCGTCCCGTTTTCCGAATTCTTTCTTTTTGAAATCGCTGCGTTCTTCGCGTTTAAATGGCTTTTTGTCATCACGCTTCCGGTCGGGATCGAAGGAGCGTTCGCGGGATTTGAACGGTTTTTCTGTTCTGTCGTCGGTTCTGTCGCGCCTGAATTCCCTGCGCGGTTTATCGTCCCTATCGTATTCTGGTTTGGGGCGAAATTCACGCTTCGGCTTGGAGTCATCATCTTCCTCAGAACGTTTTGAACGACGGTATCCTTCTTTTGAATTACGCTCCAGTTGTTCCCTGTCGGGCCGGCGGCGTTCGGTTTTGGGACGATCGTCACGCTTGCCGGAGAATATTTCGTATTCCCGCATTTCGCACTCCAGCGCGCCGTTGAAGAGGAAAAACCGGTTGGAATGTTTTAACCCGATACTTTCGAAACTCTCTTTCCGATAACTCAAAATATAAGCATTGTATCCGGAAAAAACGTGTTTCAACCGCTCGCCTATCATCGAATACAATTCCGTAAGTTCATCCACTTTTATCCTTTCGCCATACGGCGGATTGGTCATTAAAACACCGCTGGGAGCGGGAGCTTCGGTATATTGCTGTAGCGGCTTTACATTTAAATCGATGTACTTTTTTAATCCGGCGTTTTTGATGTTTTTTTCGGCAATGGCAATCATTTTTGGAGAAATATCAGACCCGATTATTCGGTGCACAAACTCTTTTGAGCCGGAATCATCATTGTAAACTTCACTGAAAAGTTCCTCATCGAAATCGCTCCACTTTTCGAACCCGAAACTCTGTCGGTGAATTCCCGGGGGGATTCCCAACGCGATCATCGCCGCTTCGATGAGCAACGTTCCCGACCCGCACATGGGGTCAACAAACGCACTTTCGCCGCGCCATCCCGACTTCAGGATCATGCCTGCGGCAAGCACTTCGCTGAGCGGAGCATCGCCCTGCGCCAAACGATAACCACGCTTGTGCAGCGATTCGCCCGAACTGTCGAGCGACAACGTGCATTTGTTGTGGGCAATATGAATGTTGAAAACGATATCGGGATTGGTAACGCTCACCGAAGGCCGCTTTTCGTATTTGTCGGCAAACCAGTCGGCAATGGCGTCTTTTACTTTGTAGGCCACAAACTTGGAGTGGTTGAAAATGTGCGAAAACACCACGGCATCTATCGAAAACGTTTGGTCGAGCGACAAATACTCTTCCCAGTTCAGTTGCTTCAGCGCTTGGTACACTTCATCCGCATTTTCGGCCTTGAAATTATAGATCGGTTTCAAAATCCGCAATGCCGTACGGCAATGAACGTTTGCCTTGTACATCAGTTTCTTATCACCGGAAAAAGATACCATTCGGGTACCAATTTCCACATCGTTGGCGCCCAACGCGATAAGTTCTTCGGCAAGTACATCTTCGAGTTCCGCCATGGTTTTGGCAATAAGGGGGAAAATTTCCGATTGAGTCATCCTCTTGTTTTCAATAAATTAAGGTGCAAAGATACGCACAATTTGGGAGTTGAGAGGTGGGATTTGGGATTTCGAGAAAAAAAAGAGAAAATAGTTGGTTGTTAATGCGATATTTTGTAATTTGGCGACATAAATACCTGTGATTATGGAAGAATTTCAAGAGATACGATGGTTGCAACGTTACAACAGCTATACTAAGGCGCTGATGAAAATTCTTGAAGTGGTTGAGTCCGACAGAAAATCGTCCGATTTATCCGAACTTGAAAAAGAAGGCCTCATTCAACGCTTCGAATATACGTTTGAACTGGCTTGGAAAACTTTGCAGGATTTACTGATTTTCAGGGGTTACGAAATTACGCCAGGCCCGAACTACGTTTTGAAAAAATCCTTTGAAGATGGTTTAATAACCGATCATGACGGATGGCGAAAAATGGCAAAAGCACGTAATATTACTGCACACACTTACAACGAAGAAGATGCCAATAAAATTGCACAAAATATTTATGATTATTATGTGGCTTTATTGAAAGATTTGTATTTTGTCCTTAAAAAGCAAACAGATATTTAATAGTTAAGTAAGAAAAAATGTTTGGATTAAGCGATAAAACGTTATACGATATTCGTTCCGTTTTTCGGACTTTTCCCCATGTTAAGGAAGTTTTGATTTTCGGTTCAAGGGCAAAGGATAATTATCGGAAAGGTTCGGATATAGATTTGGCTGTAAAAGGCGAAAACATCACATTTGACGATTTATTAAAAATCTCAGTCGAAATAGACAACCTTGAATTACTGTATAAGGTGGATGTGGTGGATTATCACACTAAAAAAAACACTCCTGTAGGAACGGAAATAGATAAAACAGGAAAGACATTTTACAAAATAAACAAAACGGAACTTGCTTTACCCGTCAAAGCTTCACCTTAATCTTCACTGCCTTTCCCTCGTTCTTAAACGCGTCCAACGCCGTAACCACATACGTATAGCGATTGTTTCCGCCTTCGTAAGGAAGCACGAAAAAATTATCGGGCGTTACGGCAACGATATTTTCGGCACGGTTAATGTCCGTTTTCTCATTATTGCCGAACCGATAAACCACAAATTGCTGCGCCGTTTCTGGATTTCGTGGTTGTTTCTTGTGTTCCCACGTGAGAAAATGCATATCCTCGGTAAATACCTGAGTGAGTTTTTTTACTTTACCGGGACTACCTTTGTGTAAATGAGTATAAGCCGGAATTAACGCTTTGGCGCGATGAGCACCCGTTTTAAGCGCATCGGCAACGCCGTTTGTATTTTCAAGTATCAGGTAACCGTACCAATAGCAATTTCCGTGCACGAACGACATTTCGCGCGATTGCCGGATCTTCACGTCCAGTTCGTTTTTGTCCATGCTGCGTTGCAAATCCTGTCCGATATAAAGCTGTTGCTCAAAATTATTCGCGTTCCACCAATGCAGCAACGTGGTATAATCGGCGCGTTCGTGGCCAATCTCCCAATAAAGTTGCGGCAGATTGTAATCAATCCACCCTTTTTCCACCCACAGTTTGATATCGGCATACAGGTCGCCGTAGTTTTCCAGGCCGTTGGTGTCGCTGCCGTTCGGATCGTTGCGCTTATTGCGGTAAATTCCGAACGGGCTTATCCCGAAACGCACCCACGGTTTTGTTCCGGCAATGGTATATTTGAGCTGCTGAATCAGCAAATTCACGTTGTTTCGCCGCCAATCGGCACGTTGATTGGGCGAAAACCCTTGCGATGCAGCGTACATATTAAAACTGTTGTCATCGGGAAAAGGTGTTCCGGCAATGGGATACGGATAAAAATAGTCGTCCATGTGAATGGCATCTACATCGTATCGCGAGACAATATCGCGTACCACTTCGCAAATAAAACTGCGGTTCTCGGGCAATCCCGGCTCAAAATACAATTGATTTCCGTATTGCACGAAGCGTTCGGGATATTTCCAGTAAATATGATTGGGAGCCAGTTGGCTGCTGATATTCGATTTTACCCGATACGGATTAAGCCACGCATGCAGTTCCATTCCGCGTTTGTGGCACTCTTCGATGATGAATGCCAGCGGATCAAAATCAGGATCGTCTGGCGCTTTGCCTTGCACACCGGTAAAAAATCGGCTGTAAGGTTCGAGATTCGATTTGTAAAAAGCATCGGCTTCGGGACGAATTTGAAAAACAAGCGCGTTGATGCCGGCTTCATCAAACTTTCGCACCATTTCAGCCAGATAATGCTTCATGGCTGCGCTGTTCATCTGCTGGTATCGCGATTGTCCCACGGTTTGAATCCACGCACCGCGAAATTCGCGTTTGGGAGTTGAATCAGCTCTGTGGGTTAACGATTTACGGGCGGTTCCGCAAGCGGATAATAATACTACAAAAGAGCAGAAAAGGAAAAGTCGGGTAAATTTATTCATGCAAATACGTATCATATTTTATCCGACAAACCGATAATCGGTCAGACGGAATTTTAAAAATTAGACGGAACAAACAGCGAGTCGTCGCTTTCGAGCAAACCTTCCACCACACGCTGTTTCGGAAAAACAACAATGCGGCTGTGATGCGGGAAACGTTCTTCGAGACGCGTGGGTAAATTATCCAAAAGAGACATGTGCGAAAGATATCCCTGATGGGCAGAAACAAAAATAATCATATCGTCTTCCTTGATGTGATCGCCGCACGAAAGCGGATCGTGCCAATCTACAAACGGCTTGAAGGTGAAAGGAGCGCCACCGTTTTTCTTTCCGGCAATAACCGCTTGTGTATCGGGATGCCCCAAGTGCAAAATGGGTATCGATAATTCCTGCGACAACTTCACTACTTTCTGCAGCCACAAGTCAAATCCGAGTTCCCGCTCCACAAGCGGCGGCGAGATCACCACGATACGTTTGTGCGTGATCAGTTTTTGCTCGATGTGGCAGATAAACATATTCTTATCCACATTCTTGATGATCAAATCCACCTTGTCGCCCAGCAGTTTTTCCAACACTCCCGTTCTTCCCGGCCATCCCAAAATAACGATATCGGTCATCAACTCGCGCGCCGTGCGCACAATGCCGCTTGCCGCGTTGTGATCGATGGTGGTGATAATATCCACATCAATATCGGCTGCCGTAGCGTTCTGAACAAACTCCTGCAGCTGTTTGCGAAAACTCACTATATTTTTCTCAGCCACTTCGTTATTGGGCATCACACCCAGCAGCGAAACCGAATTGACGGAGCGCCTGTCTTTCATCAGCAACGCCAGTTCCACGTGATGTCCGATATTTGACGGATTGGCAATGGGCACCAGAATTTTTTCCTGTGCAAAAGCGCCCAGATCCGATTCGGAGAACGGCGCATTTTCCTGGCTTATGGCGAGCTCCCTTGCTGATTTTTGCGTCACCAGCGATGCCACAATGCAGGTCAGCAATATCAGGATAATGGTTCCGTTCAAAATATATTCATCCAAAATTCCGGCGTTGTATCCCACGATAATTACCGCGATAGTGGCTGCCGCGTGCGAACTGCTCAGTCCGAAAATGATGTTTCGCTGAATAACCGAATACTTAAAAATAACCTGCGTGAAGAAGGCAGCCAGCCATTTTCCGAAAATAGCCGTAACAGTAAGTGCAAAAGCAATTATGGCCGTTGTTAACCCGTTGAAAACTACCGACACATCTACCAGCATTCCCACAGAAATCAAGAAAATGGGAATAAACAACGAGTTCCCGAAAAACTCAATCCGGTTCATCAATGCCGATGAATGCGGAATTAATCTGTTGAGAGCCAAACCGGCCGCAAAAGCGCCGATAATCGGCTCAATTCCACCCAATTCGGCTAAAAATCCGCAAAGGAATAAAATGAACAATACAAAAATAAAGTGCAGGTATTTTTCCCCTTCGGCTTTCTGGAAAAACCATTTGGCAACTCGCGGGATAAGGAAGAAAACGATGCCGGAAAAAATTATCAGCGACAACCCCAACCTTAACAGGAACCACAAATCCAATCCTCCGCCGGTATTCGACAAGATTAGTGCGAGAATGATCAACACGGCCGTATCGGTCAGAATGGTTCCTCCCACCGTAATGGCAACCGCCTGGTTTTTAGCCACTCCCAGCCGGCTCACAATGGGATAAGTAACCAGCGTATGCGTGGCAAACATACTGGCAGTGAGAAAACTGGCATTAAAATCGTATCCCAGCAGGTAATGCATCACCGGGAAACCCACCGCAAGCGGAATGATAAACGTGAAAAAGCCAAAAACAAGACTTTTATTTTTATTGGCAATAAACTCGTTTAAATCGAGCTCCAACCCCACGATAAACATGATATACAGCAGTCCGATGGTGGAGAACATCGATACTCCCTGGTGATTGTTGTCGATAAGGTTTAAACCAAACGGGCCAATTATCACTCCCGCAACAATCAGCCCGATGATGCTCGGTACGTTGATACGCTTCAGCAAAATCGGGGCAAGCAGCACAACGGCCAACAACACCGCAAAAACGAGAACCGGATTGCTAAAAGGGAGCGCAAATTCGTGTGATAAATCGGACAAAAAACTTGTCATTGTTGGTCGGTTGAAATGAATCGAATAACAAAAGTAATTAATTTTTTGGTTTTTCGGGATGTTATGCGGGAATAGAATTGGTGTGGGATGTGTTTTGCAGGGAAAAACAGAAACTTAGCGGCGGTTGTAAATAAAGTCCAAATCTTTGTAATTTTGGAATTTTCGGTCGGAACTGATGAGCGTGAGTTTTTCGGTAATGGCTTGTGAAATAATAATACGGTCGATGGGGTCGTTGTGTTTTTCTACGACGGGTAAACGAGCGTACGTATTGAAATGTTCTGTTTTTGTATGCAAAATACGCGGATTGAAATCAATTTCAATCGCCCGTAAAAAATCATCGGCGCTTTTAAATTTGGTTTTAATGCGCTTGTTCTCGTACAAATGCAATGCTTCAAAAATACTTACCGCACTCACGTAAATAATATTTTCAAAATCGTTGAGAATGGCCGAAATATTTTCGTCTAAATCATCGCTTTGAGCCAGCGAGAACAACAATATGTTTGTATCAATCAAGCATCTCATTTCAACACGGCTTCCATATCCACAATTTCAACATAACCTCTGTATTTCAACATAGCTTTGCCGAATTGCGAAATCTTTTTCAGCTCCTTCTCTTTTTTGGAGAGTTGAGCAGCTCTTTTTTTCGGTTTGGGTTGAGTTGTTGTTTCCATTTCTGTTTGAATTAGTTGAACAAAGATAAAACAAAAAGCCTAATAATCAAACACCGTTTGTATATTTTAGCAGTTGGTTCGGAACATAAAATCGTTCTTAGGCAAATTACTTTGCCCGACTTTTTTCGTTATCTTTGCAGGTTGAATTGGAATTTATGAGCAGCGAAAAGCAAATAGAACTAAAGGGGATACGCGTCAATAACCTAAAAAACATCGACGTAATTATCCCACGAAATACATTTACCGTTATCACGGGACTATCCGGCTCCGGAAAGTCGAGCTTGGCTTTTGATACGTTGTATGCCGAAGGCCAGCGTCGATACGTGGAAAGCCTTTCGGCGTATGCCCGTCAGTTTCTGGGCCGGATGAACAAGCCCGAATGCGATTTCATTCACGGAATTCCGCCTGCCATCGCCATCGAGCAAAAGGTTAATACCCGAAATCCGCGTTCAACCGTGGGAACATCCACCGAGATTTACGAATACCTACGGTTGCTTTTCGCCCGCATCGGGAAAACCATTTCTCCGGTTTCCGGCACGGAAGTAAAAAAACACAACGTGAGCGATGTCATTGCCAAAATGCTGGAATACAGAGACGGAACACGTATGGCGGTGCTCTCCCCTATTCAGTTGCGCAACGGCAGAACGTTGGCGGAGCAATTGGATATCCTGATGAAAGAAGGATTTTCGCGCGTGGATGTGGGCGATACTTTTTACCGGATTGATGAGCTTCTGGAACAGAAGAAAATGCCGGAGGCAAAAGATGTGCTGCTGGTTATAGACCGGTTATCGTGCTCAGGCGAAAAATCGGTAATCAACCGCTTGTCGGATTCGGTGGAAACGGCGTTTTTGGAAGGAAAAGGCGAATGTATCGTTCGGTTTTGGACGCCTGACGGCATGGAATCTTTTACATTTACCAACCGGTTTGAAGCCGACGGAATCACGTTTGAAGAACCATCGGATTTGATGTTCAATTTCAACAGTCCCGTGGGCGCGTGTCCTAAGTGCGAAGGTTTCGGGAAAGTGATCGGAATTGACGAAAATCTGGTTATTCCCGATAAAAGCCTGTCGGTTCAGGAAGAGTGCGTGCAGTGCTGGAAAGGCGAGAAGATGAGCGAGTGGCGCAAAGAATTCGTTTTCAACGCTTACAAAGCCGATTTTCCCATTCATCGGGCGTACTACGATTTAAGCGACGATGAAAAAGACGTTTTGTGGAACGGGCGGCACGATTTGGGAATTTACGGCATCAACGATTTTTTCAGGATGCTCGAAGAAAATCTGTACAAAATTCAATACCGCGTAATGCTGGCGCGCTATCGGGGAAAAACCGTTTGTCCCGTTTGCAAGGGCGCCCGACTGAAAAAAGAAGCCGGATTTGTGAAAGTGGGCGGAAAAAATGTAAGCGAATTGGTTCTTTTGCCCATCACAGAACTAAAAGTTTTTTTCGATAACCTGCAACTCAACGAAACCGATGCCGTCATTGCCGAACGGCTGCTGACTGAAATTAATAACCGTATACTTTTTCTTATTGACGTTGGATTAGGTTACCTGACACTAAACCGATTATCGAACACCCTTTCGGGTGGCGAAAGTCAGCGCATCAACCTGGCATCATCGCTGGGAAGTAGCCTAGTGGGTTCGCTGTATATTTTGGACGAACCGAGTATTGGGTTGCACTCACGCGATACGTATTTGCTTATCAAAGTGCTGCGTCAACTTCAGCAACTTGGCAATACGGTTGTGGTGGTGGAGCACGACGAAGATATCATCCGCGCGGCCGATTACATCATCGATATCGGCCCCAAAGCCGGACGGCTGGGCGGCGAAGTGATGTATCAGGGCAACGTATCGGAACTGGTAAAAAATACCGACAGCTACACGGTGAAATACCTGACCGGAGAAGAAAAAATTGAAGTTCCGAAACAACGTCGCAAATGGAACAACTACATTGAAGTGAAAGGCGCCCGGCAAAACAACCTGAAAAATATCGACGTAAAGTTCCCGCTCAACGTTATGACCGTGGTAACCGGCGTGAGCGGTTCGGGAAAATCTTCGCTCGTGAACGATGTGCTGAGCAACGCGCTGCACAATTACTACAAGGGAAGCGCGCTGGAACAGGTGGAGTTCAATTCCATTTCGGGCGATTTAAAACTGGCTAAATCGGTGGAGTTTGTGGATCAAAATCCTATCGGTCGTTCCACTCGCTCCAACCCGGTTACGTATATCAAAGCATACGACGAAATCCGAAAACTCTTTGCGGCGCAGCCGCTTGCGAAGCAAATGGGATACACGCCGGCGCATTTCTCATTTAACGTGGAAGGCGGCCGCTGCGACGAGTGCAAAGGTGAAGGAACCATTACGGTGGAGATGCAGTTTATGGCGGATATCCGGCTGGAGTGCGAATCGTGCCACGGTAAACGTTTTTCGCCCGAAGTGCTGGATGTAGAATACAAGGGAGCCAATATTCACGACGTGCTGGAAATGACCATCAATCAGGCCATCGAATTTTTCGGTGCGCAAAAAGGCGCGACGGAAAAGAAAATCGTAAAGAGAATGCAATCGTTACAGGATGTTGGATTGGGCTACATTAAATTGGGGCAATCGTCTTCGACGTTGTCGGGTGGTGAAAATCAGCGGGTAAAATTAGCGTTTTATTTGGGCGAAGAAAAATCTGAACCCACCATTTTCATCTTCGATGAGCCGACTACCGGACTACACTTTCACGATATCAAAACGCTGCTTAGCGCCTTCAATGCACTTATTGGGCGCGGACACACGGTTATCATCATCGAGCACAACATGGAAGTCATCAAGTGCGCCGACCACATTATCGATATCGGCCCCGAAGGCGGGAAAGCCGGCGGCAATATCGTTTGCGAAGGTACACCGGAAACTATTGTGAAATGCAAGGAATCTCACACAGGGCAGTTTTTGAAAGAGAAGTTGTAACCGGCAAGACTAATCGGGGGAATGCGCTTTGCGGTTCCAAACCGCATAGCGCGTATGGAAAACGGAAAACACCGCCATAAATTATGACACCTTGCAATAAGTGAAAAATCATCCTCCGCAGTTCGCGACACCCTTTGAAATGAAAATAAACACCCTCCTCGACCTGCGACAGTCTTTGAAATGAAAATAAACGCCCACCGCAACTTGCGACAGCCCTTGAAATAAAAATGAACGTCCTCCGCAACTTGCGACAACTATTGAAATAAAAATGAGCACCCTCCGCAACTTGCGACGGCCTAAAAAAACAAAAAGGCAACTCTCCGCAACTTGCGGCCATGGGAAGCACACCGTTTGCCTATTTCGCCAATATCAAGCGTTTTCGTATAACGCGAAACACAATAATCACCACACATTCCGCACCACCCAATACACCAATATTCCCGAAACCACAATTATCGCCGCCCATTTACCGAAAAAAATCTTTTCCAGTTTCGGAAAGCGGCGTTTTCCATTGAAAAACTGCAAATAGATTCCAAGCAAAATATAAGGCACCAAAAATAATATAAGTGTATTTTGAGTGAACGCACTTTTAAAATCCAGATGCAATATGCTGTGAACCGCACGTTGAGAACCGCATCCCGGGCATTCGTATCCGTTAGCCATTAAAAACGGACATTTAGGGAAAAGAGCTGTTTTTTCGGGATCGAAAACATAAAACATAAAAGCAACTGCCACAAGCACAAGGCTTATGGCAGCGGCAATAAGTATTTTCTTTTTATTCAATTCCCGATTAAATTTCGTATCCCGAACCTTGGAATACTTCACCCAATCCGGCTAATGATCCGGCAAAAACGATAATCATGATAATAGCAATTATCCACAAAGCAACCCAGGCAATACCAATCCACATCGCGATTTTCGTCCATTTTCCGGCTTGATTGGAAGCTTCCAGCGAACCGGCATAATCACCACGGTTAAATAGCGATTCTACTTTGGAAGCGTGCACAATACCGATAACTCCAAGCAAGCTGAATATACTGCTGCAAAGAAAAAAGGGCAGAACAGTTGCTAAAATAGATTCTATCAACCACGTTTTCGGCATCGGCTGTTGTTGCGGTTGCGACGTACCATAATTAACCGGTTGCACCGGTGGAGTTACCGGTTGCGCAGCCGGTTGCGGCGGATAATATCCTGTGCTTTCTGCAAAAATCGCATCCAATTCGGCAACACTCGAAGCACGCATCCATTCGTTCATTCCTTGCGTCCAAACCAATGTATCTTTTTTAATATTTTCGCTTTTCAGTTCTTCGGGCGAGAAAGTCCCTTTTTGTTTTCCTTCGCTGTCAATGTAAAAGTAACGATTCATAATTGTAAAGTTTTATTTGTAATCTTTAGGTGTAATGTGTATTGTTTTCAGGATTTTTCCGGCGGAATCGGTGTAAATGTAGTCGATTTTCACATCGTTGGCCGTAAAGATCTTTAAATCGGGATTCATGTTGAAAGCTTCCTTTATGTTGGCTCTTGTTTGTTCTTCCACTGCCTGCATCATCGATTGCGGGTCGGGCGTGTTGATTATCTGATACCGATACTGAAAAATATTGTCTTCGGTAACGTCCGCTCCCAGAAAAGTGGTGTGGTCATCAAGTTCTGCCGGAGCAGATTTGTTCAGGTTATGAGCCATTTTCACCAACTCCTGGTGCAATCTCTTGTCGTTTGAACATTGCAGAAGCAGAAAGGAAATAGTAATTAGAAAGATAATGTGTAATTTGTTCCGCATAACGTAAAATATTGATACAAAATTAAAAAAGTTTGTGTAGGTTAAAAAATATTTCGCGATTTTTTTACCGAAAAATGAAAATTAAACGCCGGAAAAAATTTTGGCAGGATATCTCCCGACATCCTGCCAAACATGTTAACCTTAAATCTAATACTATTATGAAAAAACCACGTTGCAAATATAAAAAAGAAATAATTAACAGCCAAACAATTTCAATAAAAAATTAAAAAATATTTTTTTCTGTCAAATTGTAAGTAAAAATTATATCGTCGGAAGTCCCATTCCGGTGATTTTTCGGTACAGATCGAGCGCGTAAACGTCGGTCATTCCGGATACGTAGTCGATGATTGACTGCACTTTAGAGTATAAATCGCCAGAGTTGGGATCATATTGTTCGGGAATTCGCTCCAGCAGTAATTTAGAATAAGTATGATTAGGGGTTTGGATGGCATTTGTTAGTTTTTCGAGTAAAAAACCGATAATTCGATAGCCGGCCAACTCAATATCGAGTACATCTTTTGACAAATAAATATGTTGAACGGCAAAATCGGAGCAAATTGCATACGCTTTTTGCGCTTTTTCCGAAATATTCTTAATTAACGCGCCGCTAAATTCTCCCGACAAGATTTTCTCTTCGTTCCGCAAAAATGCCTGCGAACATTCGTTTACCAACAATCCGATAACGCTGGCGCGCAAATAAGCAATTTGTTCGTTAATATCGCTCACGAAATTCAAATTATCGATTCTGCGCTGCCGTTTTTCGTCTTCAAAAAAATCGAGAAAAAGTTCTTTGGCTTTTTCCGCCGATATCAAATGCAGTTTGTGCGCGTCTTCAATATCCATTATCTGATAGCAGATATCGTCGGCGGCTTCCACCAGATAAACCAGCGGATACCGGACAAATCGAGCCGGATTCTGTTCTATTTGTGGAATACCGAGTTCATCGGCAATAATTTTGTAATCGTTTTCTTCAGATGCAAAAAATCCGAATTTATTTTTCCCGCCGCTCAACTCCGATGAATATGGATATTTCACGATGGAAGCCAACGTGGAATACGTGAGCGCAAATCCGCCCCTGCGACGGCCTTTGAATTGATGCATCAGCAAGCGGACGGCATTGGCATTTCCTTCAAAACAAGTAAAATCGGTCCATCTTCCGCCTTCTTTTTCTATTTGCTCACGCAATTCCTGCCCTTTTCCTTCGGAGAAGAAAGTAGAAATGGCTTTTTCGCCCGAATGTCCGAACGGCGGATTTCCCAAATCGTGTGCCAGGCAAGCGGCCGAAACAATCGAACCCATTTCTTCGAAGTGCGCCGGCGAATCCGGATACTTCAAGCGAAGCTCACGACCGATATTTTCGCCCAACGAACGTCCTACGCTCGAAACTTCCAAACTATGCGTCAATCGGTTATGCACAAAAATACTGCCCGGAAGCGGAAAAACCTGCGTTTTATTCTGCAATCGCCTAAAAGGCGACGAAAAAATCAACCTATCGTAATCGCGCTGATACTCAGTGCGGTCGTGTTTATTTTCGGTGTGGTATTCTTCCATCCCGAAACGCTTCGAAGACAACAATCGTTCCCAATTCATCATACTATTCATTCTTGCCATACAAAGATAAAACAAAGTTTGTGGAGTAAAAACGCGACATGCCCTGCCTCATCAACGAAAATACAAAAATTAACCTCAAATGCTGTTATTTTCCCCCAAATAGGCGTAAATTTGCACCTTAATTACAGAAAGGTTTATCAATGACTGACATCATCAAGCACGAATGCGGTATCGCGATGATCCGCCTACTAAAACCCCTCGATTATTACTACAAAAAATACGGAACCTGGCAGTACGGCTTGGATAAGCTGTATTTGCTGATGGAAAAACAGCATAACCGCGGACAGGAAGGCGCCGGTTTGGGCGCGGTAAAACTGGAAGCGGCACCCGGCAACGAATTTATTTTCAGGGAAAGAGCGCTGGGTTCGGGCGCTATTTCGGAGATTTTCGGAAAAGTACACGATTCTTTCAAGGATTTCACTCCCCAACAACTCAACGATATAGAATTCGTAAAACGTTCGGTTCCATTTGCTTCCGAACTGTTTATCGGGCATTTGCGCTACAGCACCACCGGAAAAAGCGGGTTAACGTACGTGCATCCGCTGTTGCGACGCAACAACTGGGCATCGCGCAGTTTGGCGCTGGCCGGAAACTTCAATATGACGAATGTGGATGAAATGTTTGAGCAATTGCTTTCGGAAGGACAGCATCCGCGCGATTATGCCGATACGTTTGTGATGCTGGAGTCGTTCGGGCATTATCTCGACCGCGAAGTGCAATATCAATACGACAAATTAGAAAAATCGAATCTGAACGGCCAGCAAGTGAGCCATTTGATTGAAGAAAAACTCGATATCCCGTTTCTTCTGAAACGCGCCAGCGAGCTGTGGGACGGCGGTTACGCACTTTGCGGCCTTATCGGTTGCGGCGACACGTTCACGCTGCGCGATCCGTGGGGAATCCGCTCGGCTTTTTATTATTACGACGATGAAGTGGCGGTTGTGGCATCGGAACGCCCGGTAATTCAAACGGCTTTCAATCTGAAAAAAGACGATGTTCACGAAATTCAACCCGGACAAGCGTTTATCGTGAAGAAAAACGGTGCGATTTCGCTTTCACAGATTCTTGAAAAGAAAGAAAAAATAACGCCCTGCTCGTTCGAACGAATCTATTTTTCGCGCGGGTCGGATTACGATATTTACCGCGAACGGAAAAAGTTGGGCGAACTTCTCGTTCCCGGAATTGTTGAAACTATAGACAACGATTTCGACAACACCGTTTTTTCGTTCATTCCCAACACGGCCGAAGTGGCTTATTTCGGGATGCTGGAAGGATTGGAAAAGCATTTCAACCACAACAAAGCGGTGGAGTTGCTCGATAAACGCGAACAACTTACTCCCGACGAAGTCGAAGCCATTCTCGCCAAACGCGTGCGTTCGGAAAAAGTGGCGATAAAAGACATAAAGCTGCGCACGTTTATCGCGCAGGGAAAATCGCGAAACGATTTGGCGGCACACGTTTACGATGTTACGTACGGATCGTTGAAGCGTGGAAAGGATACACTGGTTATTATCGACGACAGCATCGTTCGCGGAACAACGCTCAAGCAAAGTATTTTCAAAATTCTTGACCGGTTAGACCCGAAGAAAATCGTCATTGTTTCGTCATCGCCGCAAATCCGTTATCCCGATTGCTACGGTATCGATATGTCGCGGATGAGCGAATTTATCGCCTTCAAAGCAGCCATCGAACTGTTGAAGGAACGCGGAATGCAGCACGTTATAGAAAACGTGTACGAGAAATGCGTGGCGCAAAGCCGGAAGAAAAAAGAAGAGATGGTGAACTACGTGAAAGAAATTTATGCGCCGTTTACCGACGAAGAAATTTCGGATAAAATAGCCCAAATGCTTACCGGAAAAGATATAAAAGCCGAAGTAAAAATCGTGTTCCAGACTATCGAAGACTTGCACAAAGCCTGCCCGAACAACAACGGCGATTGGTATTTCTCGGGCGATTATCCCACTCCCGGCGGGAACAGATTGGTCAATAACGCGTTTATTAATTACGTAGAAGGACAGGAAAATAAAGTGTACCAATATTCATTGAATTTTGCAAAAAACGGCGGATGATTGAGCGAATCATAATTTTAGAAAATGTAGATCCGGTGGTGTTTTTCGGAATAAACAACAGCAACATCCAGTTGCTGAAAACGTTGTTCCCGAAACTTCGCATCGTGGCTCGCGGAAACGTTATCAAAGTGATCGGCGACGAAGAAGAGCTGGCCGTTTTCGAAGAAAAAATTCACGAACTGGAGAAGTTCAGTATCGAAATGAACGTGCTGAAGGAAGAAGATATTCTGGATATCGTGAAAGGAAAAGCGCCCACGGTTGTGAATCAAGACAATCTCATCATTCACGGACTCAACGGCAAACCGATTTTAGCGCGCACCGCCAATCAGAAAAAACTGGTGGAAGCGTTCGATGATAACGACCTGGTTTTCGCCATCGGGCCGGCCGGATCGGGGAAAACATACACCGCTATCGCGTTGGCCGTTCGGGCGCTAAAAACCAAACAAGTTCGTAAAATTATTTTAAGCCGTCCGGCTGTGGAAGCGGGAGAAAAGCTCGGTTTCCTGCCGGGCGATATGAAAGAGAAAATCGATCCCTATCTCCAACCGCTCTACGATGCGCTGGAAGATATGGTCCCGCCGCTGAAACTGAAAGAATATATCGAGAACAAAATCATCCAAATTGCGCCGCTGGCTTTTATGCGCGGCCGCACGCTGAATGACGCTGTCATCATTCTCGACGAAGCGCAAAACACCACCAAACCGCAGATAAAAATGTTTCTTACCCGATTGGGAATGAACGGAAAAATGATTGTGACGGGCGACGTCACGCAAATCGATTTACCGCCATCGCAACAATCGGGATTGATACATTCCATGCGGTTATTAAAAGGAATAAAAGGAATTTCCACAGTGGAATTTAACAAAAAAGACATCGTCCGCCACAAATTGGTACAACGGATTGTGGAAGCGTATGAGAAGGAGGTGCCGGAAGACACTCCAAAAGTGAAACGAAAAGTAGTGAATGATTAAAAAGATAAATAAATGCGGCAACAAGCTGTTGCCAAAATGGGACAAACAACTGCCTAAAAGACAGGACAAAATAAAAACAAAAATAATATATGAACGCTCTCACAAATACCAACTACAACTTCCCCAACCAAACCCACGTTTATCACGGAAAAGTGCGCGATGTGTACAGCATCGGAAACGATACGTTAGTTATGATTGCTACCGACCGCATCTCGGCGTTCGACGTGATTTTGCCCGAAGGCATTCCTTACAAAGGACAGGTTCTCAATCAAATTGCTGCTAAATTTCTCGATGCCACTGCCGATATCGTTCCCAACTGGAAACAGGCGTCTCCCGACCCGATGGTTACCGTAGGTGTGCGCTGCGAATCGTTTAAAGTGGAAATGGTTATCCGCGGATACATCACCGGAAGCGCGTGGCGCGAGTACAAGAAAGGCGCACGCACTCTTTGCGGATTGCCGCTGCCCGAAGGTATGCGCGAAAACCAGAAGTTCGACACGCCGCTCATCACGCCCACCACAAAAGCCGATGAAGGACACGACGAAAACATTTCGCGCGAAGAAATCATCGCCCAAGGCTTAGTTTCGAAAGAAGATTACGAGCAGTTGGAAAAATATACGTACGCTCTTTTCCAACGCGGAACCGAAATGGCTGCCGAAAAAGGATTGATTCTCGTAGACACCAAATACGAATTCGGTAAAAAAGACGGTAAAATCTACCTAATCGACGAAATTCATACGCCCGATTCATCGCGTTATTTCTACAGCGAAGGCTACAAAGAACGTTTCGAAAAAGGCGAAGAACAAAAACAACTCTCCAAAGAATTCGTTCGCAAATGGTTGATGGATAATGGATTTCAAGGACAGGAAGAACAACAAGTTCCCGAAATGACCGAAGCATACTGCAACAGCGTATCGGAACGCTACATCGAGTTGTACGAAAAAATTGTAGGCGAACCGTTCGTAAAAGCCGATGCAAAAGATCTGGAAGCGAGAATTGAGAAGAATGTAAAGGAGTATTTGAAATCGGCAGTTGGCCATTAGCTATTAGCTATTGGCAAAGAGAAGATTTCAGAAAAAATAGAATGTAAAAAACAATAAGCTAACAGCTAAATGCTAACAGCCAAAAGTCAACAATTATGACCTATAAAGTAGAAAAAGTTAATCCATACGGAACGGATAAATCCAAAAAAAAGCAGGTGGAAGCCATGTTCGACGAAATTGCACCCAATTACGACCGATTAAACGGGCTCCTTTCACTGGGAGTAGATGATTACTGGCGCAAAGAATCCATCAAAGCGCTGAAACCCTACCAGCCCGAATATATGCTGGATATTGCCACCGGAACAGGCGATTTTGCCATTCTGGCACAGAAGATACTCAAACCCAAACGCATTATCGGGATCGATATTTCCGAAGGAATGATGGCGGTGGGCAGAGAGAAAGTGAAACGAAAAGGTTTAGAGAACATCATCACGTTTGAGCGGCAGGATTCCGCGGAGCTTTCCTTCCCCGACGAAACATTTAATGCCGTAACCGGCGCTTTTGGCATCCGGAATTTCGAAGATATCGATAAAAGTTTCACCGAAGTATTGCGTGTTCTCAAACCCGGCGGTGTTTTTCTTTTCATCGAGCTTACCACCCCGGAAACTGCACCGATGAAAGAACTTTACGCGCTTTACACCAAGTATGTTATGCCCGTTTTATCCGACACGATGGCGACCGAAAAGCGCGCCTACGAATACCTGCCCGAATCCATCGCCGCGTTTCCGCAAGGCAGGGAAATGATGCTGATTCTTAAGAAAAACGGCTTCACGAACATTCGCCTGCGGCGGTTTACGCTGGGAATTACGACGTTGTATATTGCGGAAAAATGCCCACCCCCAACCCCCTAAAGGGGGCTTAGAGATTTACGAATTACGATTTTATATTTACG